>SXIK01000105.1 GCA_005772855.1 Planctomycetia bacterium
CGCGAACCGGAGTCCCAGCGGCCCGCTGGCTCGAACCCTCGAACCGCCCCCCCCCGACAGTCTCATGGAAGGCGCTCTCGATGCATTTCTAACCCACTGCGGTGTTTGGGGCAACGATTTGATCCTGGCTCGGCGGGCCTTTGAGGCCAGATCCGGGGTGTTTCTTTGTGGAGGCCCTCGAGGGCTTCCACAACGAGCTCGATTCGGCGGCGGTGCGTGGAGGGCCGGAGGGCCTCACGCCTTGAGCAATGCAGGTCAACTCGCAGCGATTTGGCAACGGCAAGCGCTTTCATGCCGCCAGGATGGATTCTCCAGAATCGCGGAGGCCGTCCGTGCCGAGCTTGCCCGCGGCCAACGATAAAAAAACCCTGGCCGGCGGCATTCGCGCCACAGGCCAGGGCCTTGTCCGACAAGCGCCAGGGGCGCTCCGCACTGATCAGAAGATAAAGTCGGCTATAAAGCCGAGTGTCGTCTGGTAGGAGTGCTCGCCCGCGTCGTCATTCTCCGCGAAAACGCTCGAGTCGGCGCGGTCGTGACGCAGCTCCGTGCGAAGAAGGAGGTTCTCCCAGGGCTTCCAGCCGATCGTGGCGGTAAACTCCCAGAGTGTGAGGCCGCGCACGCCGCCCGTGCCAGACGTCAGGCCGCTCGTTCGAGAACCGTCGCGGTCGCTCAGGTACTCCCCTCGGCCGGCGAGGTACCAGTTCTTGGCATCACCGCACATGGCGAAGTCATACTTCGCCATTGCAGCGAAGCCGTACCAGCTCGCATAGCCTGCATTCTCGCCCGAGGCTCCCTCCTCGCCACCCCAGTCCAGGTTAGCTATGAACTTGAGGTTCTCGAGAAGGCCATGGTTCGAACCAAAGGGAGCAATATTCGCGACGATGTCGAGAAGTTGCCGGGCATTTTCGACGTTGCCTGTCGCCCCCGTCACGGCTGGCTGCTCCGAGAAGCTGTAGAGGAAGTTGGTGGTCAGCCCGAACTCGGCACAAGGCGTGTAAGCCAGGCTCCCGTAGAACATTTTCTCCTCATTCAGGTCCTTCACGTTGTCCCATCCGTTCGTGATGCCGACCTCGAGGGCCAAACTATCGCCGTCCTCGTCACTCCCAATGAGGCGCTGGCGCGCCGCAAGACCGGTATGGGAGATCGGGATCGCAAGAGTCCAGAGGAAACTGCGGGAGAAGTTCCACTGATCGGGCGAATAAAACCCTTCGGCGCCCGTAGGGGTAAGAAACTTGCCGATCTTGAACTTCGTGGCGGTGGCCGGGCAGTAGAGCAGCATGTGAGCATTGACGAGGTCGAAGGATGCCTGCGAGGCACCCGCCTCGTCCTTGAAGAGCCCGATCGCCTGGCCCGTGGGGGCATCTTGACCGGCAAGGGCATCCACCTGGAAGCCGAGGTACTGGTCCTTGTTGGCGTCACGGCCCACCTTCAAGACCACTGCGTTCAGCATGAACTCATTGGAGTTCGTGTCAAACGCGCGCCCCAAGTTCTCGTTGCCGTCGGAGGGATTCTCAAAGTTGAACGTGTAGGAGGTCTCGACGAAGCCACCCCAGGTGAGGCTCCGAAAGAACTCGGAGGGTTGCCAGAGCTTTTCCGCCTCGGCAACCCTCGGAGTCTCGGTAGTCGGCGTCTGCGCCGAAGCTGTTGAAAGCTCCGTCACCTGATTCAACCCGCCAAGCAACACAATCCAACAGAGCAGGCGTTTCATCGAATTCAAAATGTATCTCCTATCAAAAGGACCGCATGTTTGGGGTGGAAGGGCCCGGGCTAGCGCCCAGAAAAACAACCTTCCAAACCCCTGCACGTTCCAACGCAGAGCCGCCGTGCAAGAGAGCCCCCTTGCGAGTGGCTTCTCCTGGACCCAGAGAAGCCGCCCCGAGGGCCGTCCACAGTATTCAGCTCACGGATCAACCCAGCATATTTCGAATGAACTTGATGCCTTTTTTCGCTACCTCCTCGTTGTCCTTGAACAGGGGTCGCCAGATTGCGGCGGCCGCCGCGATTTCCGGAACAGCTTGTCCGAAGCTTTCAATCGTAAGCCAGCCGTTGTACTTGAGCGTCTTGATGGCCTTGAAAGCACCGTCCCAGTCGACCTGCGCGGTACCTGGAACCGCTCGATCGGATTCCGAGATATGGACGTGGGCGAGGTACTTGCCACACGCCTTCAGTGCCTTGAACGTGTCCTTCTCCTCGATATTGGCGTGGTAGGTGTCAAACAACATGCGGATCTTGGGGTGGTCCACCTCTTCCACCAGAGCGCGCAAGTCCGTGGATGTGTTCACGAAGTACATCTCGTACCGGTTCAAACTCTCAAGCGCTGTGAGAACTCCCAGCTCTTCCGCGTACGGACCGACTTCCTTGAGACACTCAACCGCAAACTTCCACTCAGCCGCGGTACGACCTCGCCCATTGAGCAGGCCCACCGCTGCGACGAGAGGCCCGCAGAGCACGTCAGCGCCCAGAATGTTGCACATCTTGAGCATGCTCTTGATATGCTCCACGCCAGCCCTGCGCACCGACGCCGAGTCCGAGATCAGGTTCTTCTCCGGCGTCGCAATGGTGACCCCCGTGCACCCGAGGCCCAAATCGTCGAGTTTGCCCCGGAGCTTCCTGTAAACCGCCTCGTCCGTGTGGAAGAGCGGAAACTCGACGCCGTCAAACCCCCACTTCTTGACCTTCTCGAGGACGGGGAACAATTCCACCGTCGATTGACCGGACCAAAGTAGCAAGTTCAAACCGATTTTCACAAAAATTCTCCTGGGGGGGCATCCCCCTGTCTTGCGCGCATGGAGAAGCTCTCAGATTTTCGAGAAGGGCTCCATACCCATCAGTACTTCTTCAGGTATGGAGTAAGAAACTTCTTCGCATTCTCCGTAACCTCCCAGGCCTCTGGCCAGAAGCAGAGATCAACGGTCAGCCACTCGCCGACGTAGCCCGCATCCTTCACGACGGCATCGAGGACCTCGTCGAACTTGATGAACCCCTCACCGAACGGCCGGTGAGTGCTGGTCTCCTCCCCGTGGAGCGTCCCATCCGAGTCGATGACGTGCACGTGGCCAATCTTGCCCTTGAGCCTGCGAGCAAACTCGGAGACCCCACCGCGCAAGGTCTCCTTCGCCCCTGGCTGGCGAGCGCCGACAACACTGCACATGTAGGCATGGCAAGTGTCGAAGAGAACGCTGAAGTTGGCGTGTTGGACGTCCTCAACAAGCTCCACAACCTCGGATGGCTTGTTGAGAAAAAAACCAGGCTCGAACTCCCAGAGCACCTTGACCCCCTCGGCAGCGGCGAGGCCGGCGCAGGTGCGCCAGGTGTCCACGATCCGCTTTCTCGCCACGCTCCGCTCGACGCCCGGCACGCCATCGGGACCGTTCACCGTGTCGACGCGAATGCTCGGAGCGCCCAGGTCGAGTGCGAGCTGGAGGTTCTTCTTGAAGAGCTTGAGGTAGTAGTCGTCCTTTTGACCAACATCGGTTCCAGGCCCCTTGTCGCCCCAGAAGTCCGCCGCGAGGCCCGAAACACGCAGGCCGCACGACTTGATCAGGTTCCGCACGCTTTGCCGATCCGAGTCCATGGGGTAGTCCTCGGGGTGGATATGCGGTCGGAAGGCGCCGATCTCGACGCCGTCATAACCCAGCTCACCGAGCTTCCTGACGACGGTGTCAAAAGACACGGGGTTACTCTGGTATGGGCCAAAAGCGTAGGCCCACGTTCCCATGGAAAGCAGTTTCGCCATTCGTTAGCTCCTGATCTCTATCCGTTCGATTTTCTCGCGGGGCAATTCCGTAAGGAGGTTCAAGGAGATCTCTCCGGAGGAACCCTGGAGTCCTCCAATTTTTGTATCAAATCAATTTTTGTAGCAAATACCGGGTACAAGTGCCGATCCAGCTCACGGCTCCATGAAACAGGGCCGTACTTTAGCCAGACCACTCAAGTTCTTGCAAGGATGAAGATGCGCCAGGGACTCACGAGAGCCTGTGATCCGGTGGGACATTGAAAGGCTTTCGGGCGTCCCACAGATCGTGAAGCGGCTCCACCGGCTCAAGAAATCCGGTCACTGGGGCCCCGAACGCCTGCCCCGTCTGTGCCAGCCCTGCACAGGAAAGTGGCAAAGCAAAGCTCAACATGTATGCAACCTGGTACCAGGCCCGGAGCGCTCGCCACAACCAGGACGAAACCCTCGGAAAACAGAGGCTCGGGGAGGCCATGTATCTCGGCTACTTGAGTGCAACCGAAATGGAAGGCTCGGAAGAGCTCGCAGGAATTCGAGGGGACGCGACATTAGCCTTGCAAGGGCCGCAACCCGGACCTCCAGGATCGCCTGGGGTATGGGACTGAAGGCCCTCGATCGCGGGAGCCTCATCGCGACCGAGCCAGCCAGGGAGGAGCCGGGGGCCACCGCGCCACCAGCGCCGCCGGTTGAGGAAAAGAAACCGGAGCCAGACTCTCCGAAGGCAGGAAAGCCGAAAGCAGAAACAGATAGCCTACGAAGCGCCGTTGAAAAACTCGCTCCAGCGCACAATACGCTCCTCGCGCATGGCGATGTTTGCCATGAGGCATGGGACGGCTCCCCAGAACCCCACATGAACGTCGGCCTTGAGCGCTTTCTTGAACTCTTCCTCCTTGCCGGCTCGTTTGGCCCGGATCGCGTCGAGGAACGCGCCGACCGCAAGGAACGTCTCCCCCGTGTCATAGGCCCCCTCAAGAGGCTTCGTGAACTTGACCCAGTGCCCCCGGTTCTCGGCCGGAACGATCACCGCCGCGGGCTTCCTCTTCAAACAGGAGGCGACCAACGTGGCGCCAGCCTTCGCCTTCTTCTGAACACCGCCAGGGCCTCCAGCGGCCGGAACAACCTTCTTTCCGCTCTCCAGCGCCTCCTTGAGCGTGTCGATCTCTTCCGCGGCGCCTGGTTCAACGAAGTGCTCCCCTCCGCCGGAGAGGCACACCTCAATGGAACCCTTGGTGCCCAGAATCAACTCCGACGGGCCAACATGCGAGTTCTGCATGAGAGAGGTGTAGGTGAAACGCACGCGCCGTGTCGATCCCTGACCTGGAATCGGCACCTTGTAGTCAACGATCAGGTGGATGTTGTCGTACGTATCACGGCCGTCGGTGTACCAGTCAATGCCCCCGGAGCCGAGCACGCTGTCGGGGTGCGTGCCAAGAAGCCAGTTGGCAACGTCCACCTGGTGGCTCATGAACTCGGTCGCCAAACCTCCCGAAAACTCACTGTAGAGCCGCCAGTTGATCACCTTCTCGAGCGCCGGATCCGGGCACGGGCGCCTCTCGACGTTCTTCTGGTTCCACTGACTCCGGATGGCGACGATTTCGCCGATCAAGCCGTCATCGACCATCTGTTTCACCCGTTGATAGAGGGGCGAATACCGACGTTGATGGCCCACCTGAAAGACGAGTTGTGGCTTCGACTCGACCAAGTCGACAAGGTCCTGGTTCTCCCCGATCGTGTAGCCCATCGCCTTCTCGCAGTAGACGTGCTTGCCGGCTTCCAACGCCTCGATGGCCATGGGAGCATGGAGGTTGTGGGGTGTCGCAATGGTGACGGCCTCCACATCAGGGTCAGCGAGGAGCTTCCTGTAGTCGTCGTACGCGCGGGGCTTCCAGCCCTCTGGCTTCCGGGTCGGGCATTCGCCTTCCTGAATTTTTCCGAACTCGTCCTTCCTCGGCGTTACCCGCCTGATGAAGTCTTCGCGCTGGGATTCCCGTATGTCCGCAACGGCGATGGGGAGGCACCCGGGTGCCTGGAAGGAGCTCCGCATGAGCGACCCTCCACGGTTTCCGATACCGATGTAGCCCATCCGTACGTGGTTGGCGGGATTCTCACCAAACTCCCTGAGATCCGGCGCCTTGGGCCGCAGGAAGTGAAAGGCGAGGCCTGTCGCAACGCCTGCAGTGGTAAGGGTCGCGCTCCCGAGAAACTCTCGGCGGCTGTATCCATCGTCGGTCGTTGTGCTCATTCGCTCTTGCGCCGCCTTGCGGCCTCCGTGCCTTCGCTACGAAATGGAAGATAACAGTTTAAACCCCGGCCGTCCCAAGTGAAAGGTCCCGATCCGGAGCCCACCCCAGCGCGAAGGATCGACCTCGGCATAAAGGATGGAGGCTCGCGCTTCCTCACACGCTCGAGCCCAGGCTCGAGTGAGTTTCTCGACAGGCCCGTGGGGTTCAAGCGCCCCGCTTCCCAGCACCAGCAGAGCCGTGGACAGAACGTCTCCCAACACGGCGGAAGGAGTCCAGACGGTCACACTTTTCATCCCCCCGGCAGGCTTCCCGGTGCGAGGGTCAATCACATGGCCGTACTCTCTCCAGCCTCGCACGAATCGACGGGCATACGATCCGGAGGTCGAGATGGAGCCTGGTTCCGCCATGATCACTCCGAGAGGCTCATCCTCCCCCTCGGGGTGCACGACCTCAAACCGCCACCCCGTCTCGCCCGGTGGCGCCCCCCAACAGGCGATGCTCGATCGACCCGAGATGAAGAGACCCGAGCCCCGGCGGCGCTCCTGGAGACGAGACGTGAGGACGTCGACGGCGTGGCCCTTTCCGATCGCCCCGAGGTCAACCGACAGCCCCGGCCGCGCAAGCCAGGCCGTGCCTTCTCCCTCATCGAATCCAACGTGATGCATCCCGCAGCGGGAGCGTAACTGCACAATCTCCCGTTCCGATGGAACACGCCCCTCCATGTCAACGAGCCCCCAGGCGTGCATTAGCTCACCCACGGTGACATCGAAAGCACCCCCGGTAGCTTCCCAGGCTTCTCGCGAGAGCTTCAGGAGCCGGACCACCTCTTGCCCCACCCGAACCTGCCTCGAAGCTCCCAGTGCATTCAAGAGGCTCACATCGCTTTGAGGCAGAAACTTGGACAGGCTCTGCTCGATGCGCTCCAGCGTCTCAAAGGCATCTTGCGCGGCGGAACGTACCTCGGGCGAGTCGGGACCTTCAAGAAGCAGAACATTTTCTGTGCCGAGGGCCTGGATTTCGAATCGGACGAAATCGGCCGACTCCCCGTACGTCTCGAGGGTAGCCGACGATGAGGGGCTCACGCAGCAGCTTCGGAGGATCTCTCACGATCCGCGAGGCCATAGAAGAAGAGGCCCACGCAGATGATAAAAGCGAAAAGAAAGTCCAGGGCCGTTGTTGTGATGCCCTCGGGGCCCTGCATGTATTTTCCAAGCCCAAGCGAGATCAGAAGAATCGCTCCAAGACGCAAGGCAATGCGGCATCCGAGCCCGGTCAGAATCATCAGTGACAGAACCGAGAAGATGAAAGGCAGCGCGGTCAGAAACATGCGGGAAAAATCGAGCCCGGTAAAATCTCCCACGCCAAGGTCTGCGAACCAGGTCCCCCGAAAGCCGCCCGAGAGATCCTTGCCAAACTTGATCGCGCTTGCGACGGAGATCTCACCGCCGTAGCCGAATTGCCCGAGCGCCGCGAAGAGGAACAGAAAGCCGAATGCGAAACGGAGGATGAACTTGATCCAGAAGCTCTCGAGCTTGGAAATCATGCGGGGCTCCTAATGGCGTTGGAAGTCACACGGGAGTTGGAATTGTAGCCCAGTGCCCCGTGGATTCAAAGCTAGCGCCCCGGAAGCCAGACAAATCGAAAGTTCGCTCTGGCCAGGCCGAAGGCCGCGTCGGCGGCGGGAGGCGGCAGTCAGGCTGCTTTGCGTTGCTCTCGATTTGTCCGATTACGTCCAGAAAAGCCCGCACACCCCAAAGCCGGTCTCGCCCACGGACAAGACTCCCCGTAGAATTGCACCTCGACTATTCTTCCTACTCCGTCTCCTGGTTGCGTTGGGAAGGTCGGCAGGGCTCTCCTGGAGAGCACGCCAACCCGCAGAGGCGCA
>SXIK01000106.1 GCA_005772855.1 Planctomycetia bacterium
CGCTTCAGAGAAACGCGCGACGGTCCTTGTATCCCAGCAGGCCTTCAAGCCCCCTGTCACAAAGTGTCACGAGACCTTGGAAGGAAGCTGATCCAGTGTGACCAGTTCGCCACACAAATTGTTGTTATATTCCTCGCGGGGGAGGAAGACCTCCCCCGCACCGGTCGCCTGGCGGCGTCCCTCCCCCTCCTCGGCGCTCGATAAGCGCCGGGCGCCTCCAGCGCCGATTCGGAATAAGAGCCCATCGTATTGTTCCTCGCTGGGGAGTAAGACCTCCCCCGCACCGGGGCGCGTCCGGCGCCGATTGTGGGTGAGCGCCGGGCAGGATGACCCTATCATGGCCGCGCGGAGTATCGTCTTGAACACCCATGCCAACCGCATTCCAAGATCTCAACACAAGTCGAATCCTGCTCGCGATCGCCGTCTGGCTCACCTCAAGACTCCTCCTGGCGGTGCCCGAGACGCCGCCTCCGCGAACACCCTGGACCACCTCTCGATTCAAGGGCAAGCCCGATCCGCCACCCCCCTATCGCGCAGAGCTGGCCTTCAACGGAATCAAGTTCACCTCGCCCCTGGAGATCACCTTTGCGCCCGGATCCGGACGCCTCTTTGTGGCTGAACAGGGGGGAAAGATCTTCTCGTTTCCTCATCGAGCCGAGGTCAAGACACCCGACTTGGCCATCGACATCGCCAAGGAAATCCCCGGCACCACGAACGTTTACGGTCTCACGTTTCACCCCGAGTTTGCGAAGAGCCGTCTCGCCTTCGTCTTCTACGCGCTGAAAAACGACGAACCTGACGCAACGCATGTCTCAAGCTTTCAAGTGACCCCCACCGATCCGCCTCGGTTCGATCCCTCGAGCGAAAAGGTGCTGATCACGTGGCGATCGGGAGGCCACAACGGCGGATGCATGGCTTTCGGTCCTGACGGGATGCTCTATATTTCCTCGGGCGACGCCGCCGCGCCTTCGCCACCCGACCCATTCGACACGGGTCAGAACCTCACTGACCTCCTCAGCGTGATCCTGCGAATCGACGTGAACCGGGAAGAGAACGGGCGACTCTATGCTATTCCCGCCGACAACCCGTTCGTGGGTGTTGCGGGAGCGCGGGCCGAAATCTGGGCCTACGGATTCCGAAATCCGTGGAAAATGAGCTTCGATCCCTCGACTGGCGACCTCCTGGTCGGCGACGTGGGCTGGGAGCTCTGGGAGATGGTCTACCGCGTTGAGCGAGGCGGCAACTACGGCTGGAGCATTCAGGAGGGCCCCCAGCCAGTGCGCAAGGATGCGAAACCCGGCCCAACGCCGATCCTGCCACCGCTCACGCAGCACCCGCACACGGAAGCTGCCTCGGTGACGGGCGGACTCACCTATCGTGGAGAGAGGCTGAGCGAGCTTCGCGGCGCCTGGGTCTACGGCGATTACATGACCGGCAAGATTTGGGCGCTGCGGCACGAGGGCAACAGGCTCACAGAAAGGCACGAAATCGCTGACACTCAGCTGCGCGTCGTCGCCTTCGGACAGGACGAGGCGGGCGAGCTTTACTTCCTCGAGCACCAGCCAACCGGGCAAATCTACCGCCTCGTGAAGAATGAAGACGCGAGCACCCAGGGCTCATTCCCCCGCCGGCTGAGCGAGACGGGCCTCTTTGAGAACGTGAAGGACGGCAAGGCAGCCCCAGGCGTCATTGCTTACGCGGTCGCCGCCGAACCGTGGGCGGACGGCGCGGCGAGCGAGCGGTGGCTCGCCTTGCCCGGTGACTCCCGGATCGACGTCACCGATCTGAGACAGTGGAATCTCCCCGAGGGCTCCGTGCTAGCGAAAACGCACCTGCTCAAGGGCCCGACGGCTCGAGCGGGAATCCGTGTTGAGACGCAAGTCCAACACCTCGAAGGCGGCTTCTGGCGCCCTTACACTTACGCATGGGATTCAAAGGGGGAGGATGCGGCGCTCGTCGGCCCCGAGGGCGCAGTCTCGACATTCCAGGTGCCCGACGAGAAGGGTGGCTCTCGAGCCGTCGAGTGGCGATTTCCGAGTCGGACCGAGTGTTCTCTTTGCCACAACCGGTGGGTTCACCGCTATCTACTTGGCTTCCACGGCTTGGGCCTCAACCGCCCGTCGCTCAAGCAGGTGGAAGGGCGGAATCAGATCGAGGACCTCGAGGATCTGGGCGTCTTTTCAAGGAGCGTGCGAGCCCAGATTCCTGATTTGCGCCGGCTCGCCGACCCATACGACTCCACGGCCGATCTGAACGTGAGGGCAAGGTCGTACTTGCACATGAATTGCTCCCACTGTCATAGCTTCGGGGCCGGCGGCACGGCGCTGCTTCAGGTCTCGTTCGACCTGCCAACAGCGAGTACACAGACGGTGGGAGTGAAGCCCTATCAGGGCGAATTCGGCATCCCGGGCGCCTCGATCATCACCCCCGGCGATCCGTACTCGTCCATTCTCTACTTCCGAATGGCGAAGCTGGGCGGCGGCCACATGCCCCGGATCGGATCTCGGGAGGCCGATCCGGGAGGTCTGCAGCTCATCCACGACTGGATCGCGGCCATGCCGACAGCTTCAAGTCCTCCATCTTTCGACAAGGATTTCCAGACAGTGGAAGGCGAGCCCTCGGATGAGACCGTTCGAGAGCTCTTGAGCTCGACTCGGACAGCCCTCGCCCTCGCCAGCCGCATGGGGCGGGACTCCCTGAGGCCAGAGACACGTTCCGCGCTGCTTCGACAGGCTCGAGGGGGCGCAAACGCCGATGTTCGCGATCTCTTCGAGCGGTTCCTGCCGCCCGGAGACCGCGTTCGGCGCCTTGGGACCTCCTTCGAGGCCGCCCAGGTGCTTTCGCTCCAGGGCAACGCGACGCACGGCCGGGAGCTCTTTGCGAAGAGCTCTGCTGCGCAGTGCCGAACGTGCCACAAGGCCGAGAGCGTGGGCAATGCCATTGGCCCGGCGTTCGACGGCATCGGCAAGAAGTATGCGCCGGGCTTGATCCTCGACCACACCATGAATCCCTCCAGGGAGGTCGCTCCAGAATTCTCCACCCACGCGCTCGTCACGAAGGATGGGCTAATATTGAGCGGCCTCCTGGTGAAGAAGACCGATCAGGAGGTAGTCTTGCGGGATGCGAAGGGCACGGACACCACTGTCCCTGCAGCCAATGTGGGACAGCTCGAGCGACAGTCGACGTCGCTCATGCCCGAGTCCCTACTCGCGGATCTCACCGCGCAAGAAGCGGCGGACTTGATCGCCTACCTCTCCACGCTCCGGTGACCTACTGCAAGAGCACGCAAGAATGTCTCTCGGGACGCTCCCCACGCAGGAGGCCTGGAGTCCCGAACACAATCACCAGAAAAGTCCTGTTCTGGAATCGATGCATCCGGCATCTTCTTGAATATGTTCGCAAAACAACTCCCCCTCTTGCTTGCGATTGGATCCATCACCTCCCTCTCGGCCGAGGATTGGCCCCAATTCCGCGGGCCGCGGGGCGACGGGCATTCCATGGAGACCGAGGCGCCATCTGCGTGGAGCGAAACCGAAAATGTCATCTGGCGAGTGCCGATCAACGGCCTGGGCTGGTCCTCTCCCGTGACCCTGGGCGATCGGATCTGGCTCACGACAGCGCTCGATGACGGCAAGTCGCTCCGCGCGATCTCGATCGACAAGGCGAATGGCAAGGTGTTGGTCGATGTGGAGGTCTTCAGCATGGAAAACCCTGTCACGATCCACTCGAAGAACAGCCACGCTTCCCCCACCCCGATTCTCGAGCCCGGCCGTTTGTACGTTCATTTCGGGGCCGACGGCACAGCGTGCCTCGACGCAGGCGGCAAGTCGCTCTGGAAGACCACGCTCAAGTACGCGCATGGACACGGCCCCGGCGGCTCACCCGTAACTCACGGCGACCTGCTCTTTATCACGTGCGATGGAACCGACATGCAATATGTGGTGGCTCTCAACAAGGCCGATGGTCAGACACGCTGGAAAACGAACCGCATGGGACAAATGGCCTACTCGACGCCGGCGGTCTTCAACTGCGCAGGCAAGGATCAGCTCGTCACGACAGGAGGCGACGCCTTCGTTGCCTACGATCCGCTCACGGGCAACGAGATCTGGCGCGTCCGGCACCAGGGCTATTCGCTGGTGCCAAAGCCCGTCTTCGCGAACGGGTTCGTCTTTCTCTGCTCCGGCTACGGCCATCCAGCGATTCACGCGGTTCGGCCGGACGGCAAGGGAGATGTATCCTCAACTCATGTCGCCTGGGTGTCGCAGCGCGGCGCGCCGCTCAATCCGTCGCCGCTTTACCTCGACGGCAGGCTCTACATTGTGAGCGATAATGGAGTCGCGAGCGCTCTTGACCCGAAGACGGGCGAGACACTTTGGCAGGAGCGCCTCGGCGGCGACTTCTCGGCTTCCCCCGTGTATGCAGCCGGCCGGATTTACTTTCTGAATGAAAGCGGCGTCACGACGGTCATCGAGCCCGGCGAGCAGCCGAAGAAGAGCTCCGTGAACGAGGTCAGTGGCCGCACGCTGGCGTCACTTGCGGTCTCGGAAGGAAACATTTTCCTCCGGACCGACAAGGCCCTCTATCGAATTGGAAGCAAGGTGGACCCAAAGTAAGAGCCTGGGGCAGGCGTGACCGGCAGCAGCGCTGCGCAGCCTGCCTCTTGAAGACACATGGACCCGAAACCCGCAACAAGTGGAGCCCAGGAATGAGTAACGTATCGTCGAAGGAAAGCAGCATCTGCCTCTCCGGGCAGACAGCGGTCGTCACCGGTTCGGCGCAAGGACTTGGGTTGGCCATGGCCGAAGCGCTGGCGCGACAGGGAGCCACCGTGGTCATCGCCGACCTCCAGCTCGACAAGGGGCAGGCGGCCGCCGCCCGACTCTGCGAGCAAGGACTCCGTGTGTCCGCAGGGCGTCTCGATATCTCCAGGAGTGACACTGTCCGTCAGTTCTTCCAGGAAACCGTGTCGCGCCTGGGGAAGTTGAGTATCCTCGTGAACAACGCAGGTGTCGGGCAGAACGTGTGTTCAGTCTCGGAGCTCGCCGACGAGGAATGGGACCGCGTGATTCGCACCACGTTGACAGGCACTTTCTACTGTTGCCGCGCCGCAGCGCAGTGCATGGAGCGGCAGGAGTCCGGCTGTATCGTGAACGTGGCGTCGATCAATGGCCAGAACCCCGCGGCGCTGGTCGCGGCCTACAACGTGGCCAAGGCCGGCGTGATCTCGCTGACGAAGACGCTCTCGCTCGAGCTTGCGGCCTACGGCGTGCGTGTCAACGCCGTCTCGCCCGGACCCGTCTATACCGATTTTAATCGCTCCGTAATGGCACAGCGATGCAAGAGCTTGAACTTGACCGAGGAGCAGATGGTCGAACGGATCCGCAGCTCAATCCCCCTGGGGCGGTGGGGCGAAGCGACGGACATCGCCAACCTGGTCACATTCCTCTGTTCTCCTGCGGCAAGCTGGATCACCGGTGAAGTCATCCGCGTCAGCGGCGGCATGGAAGGGGTTTCCGCCGCTCCTCCCAAACGCCCGCCAGTAGCCCGGTAAGGACACCCTCCATCACGCAAGAAGCTCCTCCAGTCTCGAGGGCGGGAAGTTCAGCCCAGCCCCGAGTCTCAACAGGCTGTCAAGACGTCTTTTCAGACTAACCCGCCCTTGACGGGGTCCTCAATCCGTTCACATAGCGCGTGGAGAAAGCGTGCCGCGGGCCCGCCGTCCACCACGCGATGGTCGAACGTGAGGCTCAAGGTCATCAGGTCGCGTGGCACGATCTGATCATCGACCACCGCCGGCTGCTTGTGAATTCGCCCGACGCCGAGGACCGCGCACTCGGGCCAGTTGATGATCGGAGTAAAAGCGTCGATCCGGTACAAGCCGAGATTGGTCACGGTGAAAGTGCCGCCTGCCATTTCGTCCGGGGTCAAACGTCCCTTCCGTGCCTTTTCGATCAGCTCTTTCGACCGAAGAGCCAGCTCGTTGAGGGTTAGCTTCTCGACGTTACGGACCACGGGCACCAGCAATCCAGCCTCGGTATCGACTGCAATGCCCATGTGAATCTCTGAATACAGGACCGTGGCGTCATTCTCCCAACGCGCGTTGAGCATGGGATGAGCCTCGAGGACCCTGGCCGTCTGCTTGACAATGAGGTCCGTATAGCTGGGAACGCAGTGCACATTGGCTGACGGATTCGACCGGAGATAGTCTTGCCGAAAAGCGACCCATGCCGTGGCGTCAGCCGTCGTGGTGAGGGTGACGGGTGCGGTCACTTGCTGGCTTTCGATCATGCGCCGAGCAATCGCACGCCGCGTCGGGGAGTGCGGCAAGCGGCGCTCAATTCTCTGCCCGGCGCCCACCAGCACGTCGCGTTCACGGATGCGTCCCGATCTGCCGGAGCCGGTGAGCTGCCGCCAGTCCACGCCGAGCTCACGAGCCCGGCGCCGTGCTCGTGGTGAGGCGTGCACCGCGTGCCCCACACGAGCGGGGGAGGTAGTCCCCGTGGAATGAGACCCGGCCTCCTGGCCCACAGCCTTCCCGAGAGAACCGGCCGTGCCCGGGGGCGCAATCAGCGAGCCATTTGTCTTCACAGGCATGCCAGCGGGAGACTCGACCCTGCTTGACGATGACTGCGGATCCAGAACTTCCCCCTCGGCGAGGAGATACGCCAGCAACTGTCCCACCTTGACCCTGTCGCCCTGCCGTGGTCCGTCCGAGAGGAGACGCAGGATGCCCTCGTCGAAGCTCTCTATTTCCTGAGCGGCCTTTTCCGACTCGAGGACAAAGAGGCTGTCTCCCTTGCGGACGAGCTCTCCCTCTTGCCGGATCCAACCCAGGAAAGTCCCTTCTTCCATGGACCAGCCCAGACGCGGCACCCTGACTTCAATTCCCATTGGACACCCAACCTCCTGGCTTTGCTTCTCCCACGGGGTATTACTCCTCCACGATCGCGCGAATCGCTTTCATGATCTCTTCCACACTGGGCACCACCGCCTTCTCGAGCGGTGGGCTGTAGGGAGTCGGTGAGAACGCCCCGTTGACCCTCCTGATCGGAGCATCCAGGTCATCAAAGCCGGCATCTGCGATGCACGCAGCGACCTCGGCACCCAATCCGAAGGGAGCAAACGTCTCATCGACGATGAGTAAACGGCCTGTCTTGTGCACAGACTCGAGAATTGTGTCCATGTCGAGCGGTGAGATCGTGCGCGGGTCGATCAGCTCAACCGAGATCCCCTCGGCAGCGAGCGCTTGCGACGCCTCGAGCGATCTGTGAACCATCTGGGCTACAGCCACCACCGTCACATGGCTACCTTCCCGGGTGACGACTGCGCGTCCGAACTCGATCTCGTACGCCTCTTCCGGCACCGGGCCCTTGATGGTGAGCAACTCCCGATGCTCCAGGAACAAGACCGGATCGTCCGAACGAAGTGCGTGCGTCAGCAAACCCTTGGCGTCGAAGGGGCTTGACGGCACGACGACTCTCAACCCGGGAAAGTGGCTGTACATGGAGTAAAAGCTTCCCGAATGATGCGTCGCCGCCGAGTGCCCAATCCCAATGCACCCGCGCAGAAGGAGGGGCATCCGGATCCGACCGCTCGACATGTACTGAATCTTGGCAATCTGGTTCACGATCTCACCGACCGAGTCCAGGACGAAGTCGGCAAACATGAAATCGACCACGGGACGACTGCCCGTCATCGCTGCCCCGCATGCCAACCCGACGAAGCCGCGCTCTGCGATCGGCGTGTCACACATTCGGACTTGACCGTGCTTTTCGTAAAGCCCCACGGTCGTATTGAAATTGCCACCACGTCTGCCAATCCCCTCGCCCAGCACAAAAATTCGTGGGTTGCAGTCCATTTCCTGGGCAAGAGCTTCCCATGTGGCTTTCGAAAACGTCGCTTCGCGAACCGGAGAGACGCCAGGGACCCGGCTCGGGACGGGCAGAGCTTTCGGCGAAGCGTACACGTGAGTTGTTGCGGTGGCCGGATCCGGCCATGGGCTGCCCTCGCCAAACTGCTGCGCCTCGGTGACAAGCGCCGCGATCTCGGCATCAATGGCGTCAAATTCCCCCTGACGGATCCCCACCTCGATTTCCGCGCTGCGGGGGTCGTCCATGACCCGTCGGCGCAACTTTTGAATCGGGCATGACTTCTTCCACGACTCCACTTCCTCTCGCGTCCTGTAGGTGAAGTCGGGCATTCCTTCCGAATGAGCGCGCGTACGGTAGGTGCGGCATTCCAAAAGCGTCGGCCCCCGGCCAGCACGGGCCCCTTGAACCGCGTCACGCGCGGCGGCATAAACGGCCAGCGCGTCATTGCCATCGACCATCATGCCGGGCATGCCATAAGACGCGCCGCGACCTGCGATGTCAGGGTTGGCCGTGGAGTACTTGAGGGGAACCTCGGTGGCAAACTGGTTGTTCTCGCACACGAAAAGGACCGGCAGCTTCCAGATGCCCGCAAGGTTTAGCCCTTCATGAAATGCGCCACTATTGACGGTGCCATCCCCAAAAAAAGCCACGGCCACTTGATCGGATTCAAGGAGTTTGTAGGTATAGCCCGCTCCGGCCGCCTGCAAGATGGAAGGGCCCACGATGCCGCTGGTGCCCATCATGCCAATCTCGGGTGAGAAGAGATGCATGCTCCCTCCCCGCCCACGCGAGCAACCAGCGTCGCGTCCGAAAAGCTCTGCGATCAACTCGCGGGGGGGCATGCCCTTGGCGAGAGCATGTCCATGGCCGCGATGGGTGCTGAAAACCACATCGTCCTTCCGCAGATGTGCGCAGACGCCAGCGGCGATGGCTTCCTGGCCGACATAGGTGTGACAGGCTCCATGGATCAGCCCGCGCTGGTGGGACTTCGCAAGCTGCTCCTCGCATTGCCGGATTAGCTGCATCGTTCGGTAGAGCGAGAGAATCTGCTCGCGATCCGGGAAGTGCCGGGAGATAGCGGCGCCAAGGTTGTGATCACGAGACCCGGGTGAACCCACTGGTGCAAAGGATTTGTCGCTCATGGTTTCAGTCTTGTCAGTTGCATGCGGGTCCTTCCGCGCAGCTTACCGCATCGACGCAGTCGGGAAGACCCTGAATTACATTCCGGTTACCTTGTAAGGCACCGGTGCCCGGATGTGCCAGTGCAAAAGGCAGAGGATCCACGGGTGAAGAACAGCCGACGAAAAGTTCAACGACAGCCTCCCTGCGCCCTGCACGACAGGTCATCGGGGGTAGGATCAAGACCGCAGCCAGGAAACGGCGCAGGGGGAGAGCGCCCCCCGAGGAAGAGGTAGTTCAAGAGGAGAACTGAGTCGGTGATCTCCAGACTTCCGTTGTCGTCCACATCGGCGCTCTTCAAGCAGCCGGGTGGGGATCCGCCATTGAAGAGGTACAGAAGCGCGTGGATGGCATCGGTGATCTGGATCGCCCCGTTTCCGTCCGAATCCCCACGCAGGTAGCGTCGAGTTTCGGGCGCGGACTGGATCGCTCCCATGTCCGCACCGCCCTTGCCGGTTGCCTTGCAAGGAGACAAGGCGCGCAGGGCGTAGTCCCCTGAAGGAGCACTGACGAATTGCGGGTCGATCGAGACATTGCCCACACCGGGCAGGATCCCACCCCCCGTATTGGAGTGGGTCATGGTCAGCGACGAAAGGCTGTCCACGCTCACATCGACGACGTTGTGCCAAACAATCGTGCTGTGGAAGCTTGCGGTGGCTCCCTGGGGCCAACCATCCTTCGAATAGAGCCGGATGCCTTCCTCGCACCCGACGACCGTGTTGTGCCCCCCCTCGCTCAACAGGGTTCCGTTCTTCAGGACTATACCTCCCCCGCAGTCGTATACGAGATTCCCCGTGATGGTGGGAGGACTATTCTCCGGCTGAATCTCGAGGGAAAACGCCTTGTCCGCCAGTCTCCGGACTGTGTTGTCGCGAAGATCGACGGACACTCCCGTGAGGTCAATCCCGTCGTCTCCCCCTTCATCAATCCAGCACCGTTCGACACTTGAACGGCCCGGACCGCTGAAGTCAAAGTCGATGGCGTCCGAGTTGCCAATGAGCCTGCTGAAGGTGGAATCGACAATGATCACCGTGGAGTAGCTCGCGTGCACACCCTCGCCAGTTCTTACAAATGCGCTCTCGCGGACTTCGATGTGCGAATCGACCCCGTCGATGGCATTACCTGCCACATCAATCAACGAACACCTCTCGACCACCAATCTGGAGGAGACGCAGGCGATAGCACCCTGGAGCCCCCTGACATTCTGCGCGTGCAGCACATCGCAGAAACGCATTGTGTGCGTGGGGCTCGCGGCGGTGGCGCCCGTGGTCTGGAAGGAAATACCTCCCCACCGGCCCTGGCAACCGATGGGCCTGAAGAGGATGGGTGCCGCCTCTGTGCCGATCGCCTGGAACTCTCCCTCGACGATCACTGGAGCGTCTGGGCCCCCCAGGACCAGCGTCCCGGGCTCAATTTCCAGTCGAGAGCCAGCGGGGATGGTGACGGCCCCCGTGAGCAGGTAAGGCCCTTCGGCCGCTGTCCAGCGGGTAATCCCTGACAAGATTCCCTGCGCAGTGGACGGGGGGCCTGGCCATCGAAAGATAGAGATGGTTTTCGACTCGATTCGGCTTCCAGTTCCCTTCTCTCCATCAAACGCCTCCAGAGCGATACGGTTCTCGCCACTCAAGATCGACACGTTCGCGCTCCAGGAAGCGCCAACAGGGTCGTACGGCACGAGAACCCCACCGACCTTCACCGACCGGGTCTGGGTAGCCCGCGCCGTGCCTGAAAGGCTGATGGCATCTGCCACAGCGTACAGGTTCGTGCCGCACCCGAAGGCTCCACTGACGGGGCCTGCGGACAGCTCCAGGGGAATGTTCCAGTCGACAAATCCGATCCGGTCCGCGAGAAAAGAGTCGACCAGGTCAGTCGTATAGAAACCAAGGAGTGGCTCCAACAACGACAGTCGCTTCTTGAGCTCACGGCGCTCTCCCACGCCGGATCGAATATCGACGATGTGGGCGTAATAAAGAGGGGCGAACCTCGGGTGCGTCAGGAGTCGTCGGATGGAGGGGAGCTCGAACAAGTAAAAACGCTGGGCCGCATTCGAGAACGACTCATCAAGGTCCCAGGGAAGGATGAGCCATTTCCCGGCATCAGGACGTGACGAAGTGGCCGGAACACGGTAGAGGAAGTAATCCTCGCCCGCCCTGTTGTAGATTCCTCCGTCTCCGTTCGACACGAAAGACTGCAAGGCAAAGTAACGCAGCCACTCGGCAGTGTCGATGACGCTTTCGATCGCCTGGGGGAAAAGAGTGTCAGGAGTCTCGACAGAATCAAACGTCCTGCACAAGGCCACGATATCCGCGTAGTCTCCTTCCTCCCGGTTGCTGTGCTTTTTGTAGTAACGTTTGTAATCACCCTGGCTTGGCCCGTAATAGCTGAGGTCGCCGGAACGGAAGTCGAGCTCCCCCGTCTCCGGGTTAACGTTGGGATCAAGCGCCCGATAAAGATTGCCGGAGTCGCTCGATCCCCCGAAGTAGCGGGACAGAAAGTCGGAGTCGAAGCTCTCCTTGTAAACGTAACTTGAATCCACCCTTCCCTGGAGGGTCAAATTGACCATCCACGTTCGGGGATAGGGCATGCCGGCGCGCCGAAAGAGATCCGCGACCAGAATCTCGCGTTCGGCGTGGGAGGCATTCAAGTTCAAGTGCTCGATGGACTGGAAGGTACGCTCGGCGGGGAAGTCTATCCGGAAGGACTTGCGGGGGTCCTCGCGCGTCTGACCCCCGCGGTAACGAATTCCGGCGAGGTGCCGAATCCGGGAGTCGCCGTTCGTCTTGACCGAGATGAAGGTGCACGGCAGCAGGATGTCACTCGACACTGGCCGCGCCTCGAGCTCGGCGCTGTCCGCCCTCGTCAGGATGACGTGGTAGTTATCCGAGCCATTGGAAAGAGGCGGGCTCGCGAGGGCCTGCAGGAGGAAAAAAGGGCCCTCGAACCCCGGGTACGGCGCCACGGCAGGAGCTTGCGGAACCACGAACACGCTTCCTTCCACGAGGCGTGCTCGCACCTGGAATGCGACGACAGCCCCGTCAGGCTGTGGCGGAAGGAGCCCGGAAAATTCACCGTCGAAAGCCGAGTCATCGACGGAGAGCCCATCGTCCGAAAGAGCCACGGCTCCTTTCGCGGCGCTGCTCTCGCGATGCCACAGGGCCTCCACGCTCTCCACCCTTCCCGTCGATGACACCCGACACCGAATCTTGATCGGCTCGAGCGGTCCCGGAACCGCCGGTGCATGAGAGACGTCGTCAATGACCGCACTGGGGCTCGCATCGAGGGATAAGTTTGCGGCCCCGGGAGTCCCGCCGAGGGGGCCCACTGCCCAGGCGGCCCCGTGGCGGTTGTCCAGGCGGGGATTCCTGAGCTCGATACTCCGGCCCGTACCGTCTGCCCCGTGGGGCCACGAGCTTCCCAGGAACGTTCCGTCGTCCTGGCCATCGGCGCTCGAGAGATCATTGAATGGCGTGCCGTCCCCGTACTGGACCCGGTCCACCCGGTTTCCAATCGCGTCAAGGAGGTGAATGGTGTCGGATCCATGGGAAAGCCGCCTCTTCCAGTCACCGACGACCCTGGTTGCCTCGAATCCGGGGTGAGCATCAAGGAAGGCTGCCCGCGAGGCAGCCAGCACGAGGAATTCACCCGAGGAGAGCCTGGTTGAAGACAAAATCTTGAGATCGACCGCCTTGCCCACGCTCCACCCAGCGAGTTCGATGGGAACGGCGCCGTGATTGTGAACCTCAATCCACTGGAGGGCATCAGAGCATCGCTCCGCGCAAGGGCTCGTGGGTGGAACGTAAGGAGGGTGGAAGTAGACCTCGTTGATGGTGACAGCGGACAGAGCCGGAGCCTCATTGGGCCTGCCAGGGCTCGGGGTAATTCCTGCAAAGCCATCGTCGTCCCCGTCGGGATAGCGGCCAAAACTTGAACCGTGAGAACCAGGCCTGCCGGCCCTTGTGGACAGGGCGTCGACAAACCGTGCTAAACCTCCGGATGCGCAAGCAATAGCCAGCACGTGGGTGACCCCCTCGAGGGATACCGGGAATCCGAGCTCGCTGTCGGAGAGCAGGAGTCGCCCTCGAGCTGCGATGGATACAGCTCCGGGGATATCAAAGCGGTGACCGGCCGAATCGAGGATGGCGTGGCGAGAGAGCGAGAGCACCGTGTCGGTGGGGTTGTAGATCTCAATGAATCCAAAATCCCCGGGCTCCGTGGGCTTCACCTCATTGATGACGGCGCGCACCGAAAGTTCTTCCGCTGGTGCACTCCGACCGCAGCCGGTTGCACGAGAGTTTGGTCCACCGGGTGTGCCGCCCACAAGGAGACTCGCGACCCAGCTCCCTGGAAGGTCCAGCATCACGCCTGGATTCCAGAGCTCGAGCGACGGGCCTGACCCGTCCGGCGACGAAGGCCACGCTCCGCCGTCCCCGTAGTGCAGGCGGCAGATCAATTCTCCCCGGGCGTTTTCAAGAGTGAGGATTTCACCGTCGTTGTCAAGTTTTCCCGTAAAATCGCCCACGACATTGGCAATCGCATGGCGGGACCTCGCATGGGCGGCGTTGGGGCTCACCACGAGGTACGACCTGGGCTCCATCAGCGTGCCGGGCGGAAAGACAAACGAGATGCCCTCTGTGAACCTCCACCCCGCAAGGTTCACCGTGGTAGGCCCATGGTTCTCGAGCTCGACGAACTCGTCCGCGGCCTCTCCACTGAGCGGGCCGTAGTGGATCTCGCTGACAACCACGTCAAATTCTCCGGACAGGGCGGCCGGTGAATGCGAGACCACTGCGGCGAGTGTCAAGAGAGCGAGGGCACGTGCGGGCAAGAACCTGACCATGGAATGCTTCAACCTTTGATGCATGCGAGAGAATCGGGTGTCGAGTCCACTCCTCGCCCGGGGAAGGGAGGCTCCAGGGGAAGTCCCTCCAGACCTGAATCAGGGCACCCGTGCGACCGATTGGATCCAGGGAGTACTTTGCGGCACCGGGCCGTCCCAGGATGGGCCTGGCCCCCGGCGTGTCGACAAGGACGAGGTTACCACGGAACCCCGAGCGTGACAGGTTGCCCAGCTGGCTTTCCGGGGTTCTCACGACCAACCGTGGGCGATTCACGCACCTTCAAGAGGCTGGACGGTGCTCCAAGAAGCCCCACGGCGGCCACCCTCCCGGTCTCGAGGGACTCATTGTATACCGCACGCGGGCAGTGATGAGCCCTTTTGCGGCCTGCGAAAGGTTGCGGCTGCTCGCGCCAGAGGCGCCCGGCGCCCATCAGGCGCCGAGGAGGGGATTTGTGGCGAGCTGGCGCTGCCGCAAACGGCTCGAAGGGAGCCGGCGCCAGCGCAGCGTGCGACCGGAGGGGCCGCGTGGCGTTGTTGCCTCCACCCTCGCTCCGCTCGGAGGCGAGCCGGCGTGGAGGAGGCCCGGCGCATCGACACCGTCGTCACTGGTGAACAGGATCTTGGCCAGGGAAGGGTCCAAATCCTGTGCGCCAACCCGGGCGAATCAAGGGCAGGCAGCAGTCAAGCACAGCGGGAACGCGTCGGTCGTCGGATCGTCGCCGCAAGTCAACGGACCCGGCGGCGGCGGCGCCGGACCGCCGCCGAAGAGGAAGTTGAGGACGAAAATGGGATCGGCGATATCGACGTGGCCATTGTCATTGGCATCGGCGGCATCGAGGCAGAGCGGCTCAGGGCCGCCCAGGAAGAGAAAACGCAGCTCAAAGACGGCGTCGGAGAGGTCGATCCTTGCCGAGCCGTTGATGTCGCCCCGCAAGAATCGCCGCGAGCCGGGCTCCGAGCCGCAGGAAATGAGCGGGGAGCCGTAGCAGCCGGACGTGAAGAACTGCAGCACCGCTTGGTCGTCCGCGTCCACGTTGCCCACGGTGATTTGCGTCGTATCGCCGGCGATGGTGCCGGCAAAGTCGAGAAGCGAGCTGCCCGGCCGGCGAATGTAGATGTCGGCGAATTCCGACGGCTGAGCACCCACCAGCCATGTCGCCGTCAGCGTCCTGGCCGCCGCATCGCGCTGGCAGTGGAGGTTCAAGATCGGCTCGCGGTGAGGGCTTGAGGTCAGCACCTCGAGCGTACGCACCTCCGTCTCCGCCACCCCGCTGGCACACACGCCCCGCACCTGAAAGGTGTGCGGGCCGGGCGCAATCGGCTCGACGAAGTGAAGCGTGCGCAAGAAAGCCGTGGTGGCCACCTTGACGCCATCGACGAGCACCTCCCAGGCGCTGTAGTCGGCCGCACCGGCCACCCAGTCGATGAAGACGCGGCTTTGCTGGCCGTAAAGATCCTGGCAGACGCGGAAGGCAGACGGCGGCAAGCAAGTGGGCCCTGGGCAGCCGGCGAGCTCCGAACCGTAACAATTGGCGTCAAAAAACTGAAGTCGCAGACGGTCGCTTTCTTGGGCGCCGTTGACGGTGGTGGACGTTGCTTTGCCGTCAAGGGTGGTGACGTAGACCAGGCCCAAGACGCCGGCTCGGCGCACGTAGACGTCGATGAAGATCGACGGCCGAGCGCCCAGCGTCCAGGTGGCCTGCAGCCGGTTTTGGGCAGCGTCGAATTGGCAGTCGATCGCGCTCGCCGGCTGCGCGTGCGGAGTCGCCGCTAGCACCTCGAAGGTTTTCTCAGCGCGCGTCGAGGAGGTGTCGGCGCAGACGCCTTCGACGGCGAAGGTGTGCTGTCCCGGGCCAAGCTCGTCGAGGTAACCCAGTCGCATGTTCCCTGGTCCTTCGCCGGCCAGGGCGCCGTCGAGGTAGACGCGCACCTTGGTGTAGCTGGTCTCGCCGTTGGTCCACACCAGGAAGACGCGGCCCTGGGCGCCGTACTCGTCCTGGCAAATGCGCAGATCCTTGGGCGGCCTGCAAGTCGTCTGCGCCGCAAGCTGGAGGTGGCACGCCAGAGAGACCAAGACCCAAGCCAGCACACAATGTTTCATGGGGCGTCTTTCTTCGCCAAGCAGGTTCCGTTACAGGCAAGCGTTTCGTCCCGCCACGGCAGGGACCAACAGCTTACCATACGAACCTCGAGTGACATGGGCGCCGGCGTTTGACCGCCGGACGCCGGAGACCGTCGTGCTGATCACCACTCCAAGCGCCCTTGAGTCGCTTGCCCGCGAGCTCAAAGCCCTCGGCCGCTGTGCCCTCGACACGGAGTTCATTCACCAGACTCAGTGGCCGGTTGACTCTGAAGTCAGCTCGGGCGAGACTTCCTGTCGATGAGTCCTGCTCCTCTTCTCCGGCCTTGGAGTGGCTCGCCTTCCTCCTGGCTGCAGTGCCGGCGCTGGCCGCTGGAGAAGCTACGCGCGATCGCCAATCCCCTCGGGAAGTTCGTCGGATTGCAGGCCGCTCATTTCCACGGTCCAGGGATAGCGGGTGCGGCGCGGGACCTGATCAATGCCATGGCTCAGCGCCAGATCGCTTTCGCGGCGCTCGGTATCCGCCTCCACCGCCTCCTCGACGGGCGGCCGCCAGGGAGACGCACGAAGACGGCGCCCGTCTGCCTGTGGCGATACTCCCGTTGCCCGTGCGCGTTCTCTCCCACGTAGGCGAAGAGATATTGGCAGCGGATCCAGGACCAGATGGACTCCCAGGCCAGCGCCACGGTCACGAACACGAGGATCCCGGCGGCGAGGACGACGAACCGCTGCTTGCTTCCTCGCGTCATCGAGACCTCCAGAGTTGTCTCTCACCGGGCTCTTGCCCTCGACCTGGCCCTCGCGCCGCGATCCGCCGCCAGGCCGCCCCGGCTCAAGCCTCGCGAGCGCGCGCTCGTGGCCGTCGACGAAGTGGCGCTTGCCGCGCTGGACAACCCGGTGGCCTTCGGCTCTCAGGCGCGCGCAGCTCGTCGATCGTGGCGAGCTTCCCCCCCGGGATGCGCTTCATCAGCGCATCGACCTCGACCGGTGCCGGGTTGACCATGGTGCCGGTGTCCCAGCGTTTCGTAATGCGCCCCTCGACGGGACCGACCCTGGGCAGGCCCTTGTCGTTGAGGAGCTTCTCGCGCCAGCTCTTCCGTGTCTTTGCCATGGTCGGTCTCTTTCTCTGGCTTGGTGATTCATAACGAACTCCTCCCCAGGACAAGACTTCCTTCCGCTCCCAGTCCAACCAGAGAAGATCCCTTGACTACCGTGGGTAGCCCCTGGGCGACACTCAGAGGGAGCTTGGGCGACATTTCCTATCGATCCGTGCCTTCGAGGGGACCGCTCCTACACGCCGTCCAGCCCAGCGAGCATCCGCTCGATCGACCAGATGACGAGGGCGACGAGGAAAGCGTAGACCACAGTGCGCGCGGCGAGGCGAAGGAGCCCCCGGCGCGAGAGCGGGCCCAGCTCGGCCCAGGAGAGCTTTCCCAAGCCGGCGGCGAGCATCGCAAGCCCAAGGACGTTCGTCAGGAGGTAGACCACGACGGCGGTCACTTTGAGCTCGACGGGCGCGCCGAGGGCGCGGAGGACATACGCGGCCGCAATCGAGATGGGGATGTTCGTGAAGGCGTCGTTCCAGGCCGTGAGGGGCGAGAGCCACCAGCCGACGAGGGCCACGATCGCCCAGCGCCTCCGCTCGGGCGGGACCGCAGAGAGGAGGCGCGTCCACGCCCTCCGCCGCAGCTCCTCGGTCATCGCGAGGCGCCCTCGGGCTTCTTGTCCGGCTTCGGCGCGGCGAAGGCAAAGAGCCTCTTCTCGGTCCGGACGAGGAGACGTCCATCGGCGATGGCGGGCGTGGCCGCGATCCGGTCGCCGAGATCGTTCGTGGCCCGGACCTGCCAGTCTGGGCCCGAGGCCGAGACGACCACAACCTGGCCGCCGAGACTCGACACATAGAGGTTCCCGCCGCCGATCACGGGCGAGGCGTAGTAGCTGCCTTCCGCCGGGAGGCGCCCTTGCTTCTCGACCTTGCCCGTCCTGGCATCGAGGGCGGTGAAGATCCCGCCGTCCTTCACCATATAGAGGTGACCCTCGTGGTAGACCGGCGTGGGAACGTAGGGGATCGCGCGCTCGTAGGTCCAGGCAACGGACATGGCGGCGCTTCCGGGGCTCTCGCGCCGGAGCGCGATGATCGAGTTCTTCGCGCCGTCGAAGATGCGCGCCATGTTCTCCCACTCGGCGCGGGTGATGAAACCGTCCTTGTCGGCGTCGATCTGGAGGAAGCGCTGCTTCATCGCGGGCTCCGTGACCTCCTCCTGCGTGAAGCGGCCGTTCTTGTCGGTGTCGTTGGCCTTCGCGTATTCCTCGAAGGGCTGCATGGAGACCCGCTCGCCGGGGTCCCCGCCCGGCGAGAAGGAGGCCATGTAGAGGAGCCCGCCGCCGAGGACCGGCGTCGGGTTCACGATGCGGGCGAGGCCGCCCTTGGACCAGAGCTCGCGGCCGGTCTCGATGTCGTAGCCCTTGATCCACACGGTCCCCGCCACGACGAGCTGCCGCGTGCCGTCCGTGTCCCAGAGGATGGGCGTCGAGAAACCGCGAGGAAACTCGGGCCTTTCGCTCCGCCAGCGTTCCCTGCCGCTGGTCTTCTCCACGGCAAGGAGGAAGGAGCCCAGGTCCTGGTCGCAGTTCAGGATCACGAGCTCGCCCGCGATGACGGGCGAGCTGGACTGGCCGAAGGGGTTCTTGAAGGGGCCGAGCGGCATCCGCCAGAGATCCCTGCCGTCGGGCTCGTAGCACAGAAGCCCATAGGACCCGAAGAACACCACGACTCGTTCGCCGTCCGATGCGGGCGTCGAGACGGCGGGGCTCGATGTGTCGTGGGTCTCCTCGATCCTCTCCGCGGGCGCGGGCTTCTCCCAGAGGAGCTTTCCCGTCGCGCGGTCGAGAGCGATCGTGACGAGGTCCTTCTCGCGGAGCCCCGTCAAGTAAATGCGGCTCCCCGCGACGACCGGCGAAGACATGCCGGCCGGGAGCGCCGTCGACCAGACCGCGTTTTTCTCGGGACCGAACTCGACGGGAAGGTCCATGGCCCCTTCGGCCACGCCCGCGCCGTTGGGGCCGCGGAACTGCGGCCAGTCGGCGGCCGGGAGCGGACGGCGGGAAGACAGAATCGCGACGAACGTTATCCAGCGCGTGACGTTTGACATCTCCTGCTCCGAGAAAATAGCTCCTTCTCCAACCGTGGGCGGGCACCCATGATATTCAAAATGCTCTCGGCCGTCACCGGAAAAGCGCACGAGTAGATGCCGAAAGAAAAGGGAAAGACCGTCGCCTCGTGAGCATGGCCCTCGCCGCAGCCGGCGTGGCGCGCCCTGGAGTGGTGGTATCTACGGAAGCTCGGCCCGGCCGACGAGTCCACGTGCAAGGAATGCGTGGAGGGCCTCGTCAGGGACTTTTCTGCCAGCGATCGATTTCCTGGCGCTCCTTTGGAGTAGATCCTGCGCGCTCGGGGTGATTGGGCGTCTCCCTGACCACGGGCACTCAAGGCGCGTGGTCGGCCGACGAGCGAAGGTGTCTACCCCGGCACCGAGGCTGCCTGGATCGCCCCCCCGCCCATGGATAAACAGTACACCGAGGACCCGGGCGGACTGCTGAAACGAGCTCCTCCCCAGGACAAGACTTCCTTCCGCTCCCAGTCCAGCCACGAAAAACCCCTTGATCCAGGAAGGAGCCAGGGCAAGATCTCCTTTCGGCAGATGGCCTCTGTGTACCTCCCCCCGGCAAGGTTCACCGTGGTAGGACCATGGTTCTCGAGCTCGACGCACTCGTCCGCCGCCTCTCCGCTGAGCGGGCCATAGTGGATCTCGCTGACCACCACGTCAAATTCGCCGGACAGGGCGTCCGGTGAATGCAAGACCACTGCGGCGGGTGTCAAGAAAGCGAGGGCGCGTGCGGGCAAGAAGTTCAACAAGCTGCTAACAATGGAATGCTTCAACCTCCAATGCACGTGAGAGAATCGGGTGTCGAGTCCACTCCTCGCCCGGGGAAGGGAGGCTCCGGGGAAAGTCCCTCCAGAAACAGAAAGGTGAGCAATCGCACCGCGTCTGAAATTTCGAGAGTGCCGCGATCATCGACGTCCGCCGCATCAAGGCAGTCGAGCTGGATTCCTCCCACGAACAGAAAAGTCAGGATGGCGATCGCATCGGAGATGTCCACCTGCGAATCCCCATTGACATTTCCACGAAGGAACGGCTCGAGCCCGCTGGATGCCCAGATGTAGTGGTCCTTCTTCCTCACGGCGCTTGTCGCGAAACCGAACACCTCGAGCGTCACGGAGTAAGATCCGTCTCGAAGGTAAGTGTGTCGCGGGTGCTGCTCGGTGGACGTGACCCCATCACCGAAGCTCCACAACCACGCTGTCACCCAGCCGGCACCATGATCCCTGAAGTCCACCGAGAACGGCAAGAGGCCCCTCGTGGACGAGGCGCTGAATTCAGGAAGCAGGACCCCGTCAACCTGAACATACTGGACTCGGGTCCTCGTGTCCCGGGTTCCGTTCGTCGCCGTCGCAGTGAGGCTCACCGCGTACGTTCCCCCCGAAACATAGGAGTGCGTGGGATGGACCGACGAGCTCGTGCTACCGTCTCCGAATTGCCACTCATAAGAGCCCGCTCCCCGGGACTGATTGACGAAAGCCACGTCAAGAGGAGCCGGTCCCGAGAGCGTTGTGGCTTCAAACTCGGCTCGAACGCCCTCGGTCGCAATCACGTGGTCGACCTCCGTGTGCTTGTTCGAGCCTCCAGGGCCTCTTGTGGTCAGCTCTACCGTGTAGGAGCCAGGCTTCCTGTACACATGTACGGGACTGCGCTCGGCGCTCGTCTCCCCGTCTCCAAATTCCCAGAAGGTGGACTCTGAGTCCGTGGAGGTATCCGTGAACTTGACCCGCAACGGAACGACCCCGGTACGGTGAGACGCGACGAAGGATGAGGAAGGAACCTGACTGACATCGGGCGCAACAACACGGATCTCGCACGTCGGACCCTCGCGCTGAGTCCCCTGCACGACGGAGGCGACTTGAAACGTCGTGGCGACTCCTGGCGCAGCCTCGAGGGAAACCATTACGCTGGTCGCATCGCCCGGCAACGTCCCCTCGATGACTCCGTTTCGATACAGGTGGATCGCCGTGTAAGTGGCGCCATTCTCCCATGAAAGCGCCGCGGTTCCCCCGGAACGATGGCAGGCCAGATTCTTGATGTCCAGAACCTCCAGGACGTCGAGGACGTTCGATAGGTATTCGTAACGCGCCTCAACGTACTCCTTCAGATTCTCGATGTGAAAGCTATAGGAATCGCGCTGCTCGTAGGGGGGAGTCCGCGCCCAATCAAGGGCCACCTCGTCGGAAAGCTCGCGGGCCATGGCCTCGATGAGGGGATTCAACACTCCAGGGTTGTAGAGCAGCTCAAGGAGCTCGCGGAGGCGTTCGCGATATTCAGTCTGGAAAAACCTTGTCCCGAGAAGAAAGGCATCCACCACACCGTTCCAGGCCCTGCTGGAGCACTTCGGCTTCGCCGAAGTGCCGAACAACAATTGCGAATCCTTGAACATGTCATACCGGATGGTGTCATTGTAGAGACCGGTTCCGCCCGCATGAAGGATGCCCGGCTCGCCCGCCATGACGGGTACGCACTCGTAGTTCCGTCCGTGGGTCAAGTCCCGGTCCCACGCCAGAAACCTCCAGGTGCCCCTGGGATCTTTCTCTCTTGCATGGATCAGATAGTTGTGATCGGCGCTGTCACAGTCGTGAAGGAGCTGAGTCACCGCGAGGTAGTTGAGGAAGGACTCCACGTTCATGTTGGAGAGGATGTGCTCCACGAGGGCTTCGCCCTCGAGCGTATTCATGCGGCCCAGGAAGCTTCCGAGGGCCTCAAATCCCCGAGTCGAGCTCTCATACCTTGCCACCTCGAGCTCAAAGGCATTCGTGTCTCCCCTGGCATCGCTGTAGGCTTTCCAGAGCCAGCCGTCTTTTCCCAATCCCACGCGCGAGAGCCACTGTTTCTCGCCAGCTTCCTCGACGTGCAGGTAAAGCCCTCGGTAGGCCCCATTCAGATAGAGCCGCACGTGCCAGGACTCCACAGAGGCCTCCCCTGCGTCCCCGAAGGCCTTGTAGGAGAGCCATTCCCGCAGAAAGGTCTTGTCGGTATAGGATCCGTCAATGTTGATGACGTCGACTTCCGGGTGATTTTCGAAGGGCGGCAGGAAGCGGCGGTCCTTGTTGAAGTTCACCCGCCACTTCTTCTTGGGGCTATTCAACGAGGTCTGCCCGTGGTGACGGACTCGCACATTGTCATAGACCTCCCCGTCGCAGACGAATGTCGCAGGCCTGTACTCGGTCACGTTTTCGTTGAGGTGCGGGGGATTCCCTTCAAGATACGCCTCATCCACCAGGAGGTAATAAACAGGCGCCTTCGAGGACGTCTGGCCCCTGTTGGAACGAAGCTGGAAAGAGGGCCTTTGACCCTCTGGTTCCACGAAAAAACCAAGTTTTTGGGTGGGATTGCCGGGGGAAGGGCAACGCGTCTCCTGACCCACGCTGTCCCTCGCGGTGAACCAGTAACGGACCACCTGGCCGGCAGGAAACCTCCCGATGAAAACCCCATGAAGCCCGTCTCGAGCCAGCCCGTCTCCGTGCGCTCCGTCATCCTGCATCTCGGCCGTCACGACTTGCATTGAGTCTTCCCAGTGCGCTGTGACGGTTCTCGTGGCGGCGTCATCCCTCACCCTTGCGAGGAGGAGGACGTCGGTGGCTGGACCCGGACTCCTCGGTTCGTGCGCCACTGGATGGATAAAGGGGGGGAGATCTTCTGAGAAGACCGTGTTTCTTCTTCCCGGGGTCGCCAGGCAACTCCTGGCTTCGATCTTGAATGAGCCAACGCCAGATGAATCGCCAAGCCCGCAGATGAGCGCCTGCCCCGGGCGGGTCAAGAGCGCGTAAAACTCAAGTGTGTAAGACGAGCCAGGGCTCAGGGAAAGTCTCTCCTGCGTAATGCTTGCCACGGAAAACCGGCCGGCGTCCTCCGCGACAACCTTCAAGCTACGCTCGCCACGGAACGTATTTTCACTGCTGGGGCCCGACTCGCTGTGGCTTCCCGTGGCAATCCAGGGAGAAAACGCCGTGGACTCAAAACCTCCATTCTGAATCACGTTGAACGCCGGATTCGCAGATGGATAGAGCTTCACCTCATCGATGTAGGCCGTTCCCTGTGAGGTCAGATAAAGATGGAGAGTGGAAGAGGTCGCAAGTCCCGAGACGGTATGACGAGTCCATGCCGGGGGCAGTTCGCTGGCAGCCCAGTTGGCCGGGTCATCGCTCTCGCGATTAGGACTTCGGCGTTCGAGCGATGGGCCCAGCCCGTCCGCAAGGACCGGCCAGGGAGGCCTGTCGTCGTAGATGAAGTCCTCCACCTCGACCGGCGGCACCGCGGCGTTTACCAGGCGGATCCTTTCACCCCCCATGTCGAGGGACGTGGAGGCATCCCAGTTGCCGACCGTGTTGGTGATGCCATGAAGTTGACGAATCCGATCCTCGTCGGCGCAGACGACCAGGTACTCTTCAGGTCCAAGGCTGATGTCCGGAAAGGTGAATCGGATTCCCGAGGTGAATTGGAACCCCGCGAGGCTGCACGTTTGGGTCTTGCTGCGATTAAAAATCTCGATGAACTGCTCCCGAGGATCATCCGTCACAGGATGGTACTGAATCTCTGTGATAACGATATTCGCGGCATCATCCGCACGAGCCTGCCGCGGAGAACACAAACTCAGAAGAATCCAGATCGAAACAGGAACGTACCACGCCCGAAGAACAGGTCGAATCGCTCCAACTTGATCAAGACCCAAAATTTGACCCATGGTGGATTATAAAGCGGCGTTCTTGAAAAACGGAAGCCAGGACCGACCGAACCTCTCACCCCCGTCCAGCGGGAGAGAGGACCTGTAAAATTCCAGGAGTCAACCTGCCGCCGCGAGGGTAAGATCTGTTCGTCTCGGAGAGCAGGGGTTCCCGAGGAGGTCCCGGAGGGCTCATGGCAGTCTCGATTCCATCCACCTGGAGCACGGCTCAAGCCGCGCTTCGGACGACCACGGCGAGCTCTTTCAGCCTCGCGCTCCTGGCCATTGTGGCACGTCCCGCGATCTGTGTCGCCGGGGACCCCGTCGTCTACAGGATCGAGGGAACGGACTCGGCCCAGCAACTGGGAGGGTC
>SXIK01000107.1 GCA_005772855.1 Planctomycetia bacterium
CATCGTCGAGGGTGACTCGGCCGGTGGTTCCGCGAAGCAGGGTCGGGATCGCAAGACGCAGGCGATCATGCCGCTGCGTGGCAAGGTGCTCAACACGGAGCAGGCGGGCCTTTCGAAAGTAATCCTCAACAAGGAGCTCACGGACTTGGTGAGCGTGTTGGGCTGCGGGATTGGCAAGGACTTCGCCCTGGGGAAGTTGCGGTACCACAAGGTTGTGATCCTCACCGATGCTGATTCCGACGGGCACCACATTGCGACCCTCTTGCTCACGTTCTTCTACCGGTATCTCACCCCGCTCGTCCGGGGTGGATACATTTACCTCGGCATGCCGCCCCTCTATCGCATCGACCGGGGCAAGGAGACGATCTGGGCCTGGGATGATGCCCAGAAGGATCGGATTGTCGCCGGCACCCGTGGGCAGGGACCTCCCGGGGAGGGAGAGGCTGCTCCCCGGGCCCCGCGGGGAGAGGTGGATATCACGCGATTCAAGGGCCTTGGGGAAATGAGCCCCGAGCAGCTCAAGAAGACCACCATGGACCCGCGGACGCGAAAACTGCTCAAGGTCCTGATCACGGACGAGTTGGAGACCGACCGCGTCGTCAATGACCTCATGGGCAAGGACCCGCAGGCCCGCTACAAGTTTGTCATGGAAAGCGCTCGCGAGGCGGACGATGTCGATGTTTGATTGGGCGAGGTCTTTTCTCCTCCACCAGGAAAGAAAGTCAGAGCCCGAGCGATTCTTGCTCAGTCTCCGAGCATTTCAAGCAATGGTGTTGGGTCGGAGAGGTCGGGGGTGACGCGGTGGGCTCCCGAGGCGAGGAGCTCCCCGAGGGGGTACTTGCCGGTCCCCACAGCGAGCACCTGAAAGCCGTTGGACAGCCCGCATTCGACGTCCTTTGGCGTGTCGCCCACGATCAGGACGCGGCTGGGTTCAATGGGCCGCCCGTGCATCTCGGTGTATCGCCGGAGCGCTACCGCGCCCAGCTCCGAACGATTCAATCCATCATCACCGAAGACTCGGACAGGAAACCAGGTGATATCGATATCGATCGCGCGGAGCTTCAAGGCCGCGGCTCGGGGGTAATTGCCCGTGAGGATGCCGAGAACGATGTCCTCGCGAGCCTTCAAGGTCTCAAGGATGCCGTGCACGCCGGGCATGGCTTCGACGACGTCTTTTCCCGGCGCAAGCTCCCTGTCGAGGTGCTCCTCATAACGGTCTCGAAAGGCCAACTCTTCCGCTCGCGAGGCTGCGAAAGCGCTCTGTCGGGCGGCCTCCCTGAAAAGCTGCGGGTCGAGGCCCCCCGAAGTGTCGAGCACGTCCCAGGAAAAGCGGTCGCCAAAAAGCTCAAGGCTAGCTTTCTTCATGGCGCGCATGCCGGCGCCGGAGGTCAACAGGAGCGTGGCATCGATGTCAAACAGTACGAGTCGGTGCATGAGGCGCGCACGATACAAGGAGTCTCCTTGAGCGGCAATCCCTGTCTCGTCAGAGGCCAAGGATTCCCCACGCCGGCGCCCGATGGACCGAGATGCAAGTGGTGCAAGCCGGGACGGGTCCTGGGTGTCCACGGGCGCGGTGGAGAAGGTCCGACCCGAGAAAAAAAGGTTGAGAATTGGCGTGGCTTATGGCCCCATAACGAGCTTCATTTCGTGCGGAAGCCGTGTTGGCTTCGAGTCGTTTACATTTCAACCTCGGAGGTTTTGCACATGATTCACAGAACATGGTTGTTTCTTCCGGCTGCCCTGTTGGGTTTCATGGCCCTCGGCGCCGACGCAAAGACGCTCAAATCGGGCTTGCAGCCGGGTGAGAAAACATCCGCATTCCAGACGCGGGACATCACTGGCCCGAACAAGGGCAAGTCCCTCTGCTACGTCTGAAGCTACGGCCCGAAGCCTGTGGTTCTTGCGTTTGCCCGCGAGATCAACCCCGCCTTCACCGGTCTGGTGAAGGAAATCGACAAGGCCGTCGCCGCGAACAAGGATTCAAAACTCTCCAGTTTCGTCGTCTTCCTGACGGACAGGCGAGATGAGCTCGAACCAAAGGTGGCGGAGCTTGCGAAGAAGGAGGGCATTACCCACGTGCCCCTGACCATTGTCGAGAGCGTCTCTGGCCCCGAGAAGTACAAGATTGCAAAGGATGCCGAGGTTACCGTGATCCTCTATTCCAAGGCCGAAGCGAAGACCACCCTCGCCTTCCCCAAGGGCGGCCTCGACGAAAAGGGGACCAAGGAAGTTGTCGCCGCCATCGCCAAGCTCGTTGGGAAGTAATCTCGAGAATATCGATGGACTCCGCGCGGCCGTGATTGGGACATCTTGACGAGGGCTCACGCGCTATCGGCGCCGGAGGCGTCCCGTGCGGGGGAGGTCTTCTTCCCCCGCGAGGAGGATACATGGCTCTTTCCATGATTCAACCCGGTCGCGGGTCCTGGCTCATTGGCCTCGGTGCCGTGGCGATCTGCTCCCTGTCGCCGAGAGCACCTGCGGCCTCGTCCGGCCAGCTCGCACTCTCCGCTTCCGGGCGAGTGCTGGCCGTTGCCAACCTCGACAGCGACTCAGTCAGCTTCCTCGACACGACGACTCTCACGAAGCTCAAGGAGATTTCTCTGGGCGATCGTCCCGAGTGCCTGGTCTTCCTTGGCGCGACGGAAGAAGTGTTGGTGACCCTCTACAGGGGGGATGCCGTCGCGCTGGTGGACCTGGTCGGGGGAAAGGTTCGGCAGAGGATCCCGGTGGGCGACGAACCCTACGGCGTCGTTGCCAGCCAGGACGGACGTCGAGCCTGGGTGAGTCTTGACTACCCGGGCGAAGTTGTCGAGCTGGATCTGTCGCTGGGGGCGGTCGCTCGCACGCTTCACGTGGGGGAGTTTGCGCGTGGATTAGCCCTGTCCAGGGACGAGAAGCGCCTCTACTCGACCGAGTTTTACAGCGCCGCCCTCACGGTGATGGACCTGGATCGGTGGGCCGTCCGGGAGCGGATCGAGGGGGCATCATTGAGCGACAACCTCAGTCGGCACGTGTCGCTCCACCCCTTCCGTCCCAAGGCCTACCTGGCCCATCTCCGATCCCGGGTCACGAACGCGCACGGCGAGGGATCGATCTTCCCTTTCGTCACCGTGGTCGATACGGAGCCGGGTGGAGAGCGCCGCCGAAGCCCGATCGCGATGGATACTTTCAACGGCTTTCAAGCAGTAGCAAACCCCTGGGAGACGGCTGTCTCGCCCGATGGGAAGCGACTCTACAGCCTCTACTCGGGCACGAATGACTTGCATGTCTGCGAAATCCTGGACGACAACTACCGGGAACTCAGCCGCAAGGCTATCTTGACTGTCGGGAACCATCCCCGAGCAGTGCTCGTGAGCCCGGACTCTCGCACGGTGTACGTCTACGACACCCTCGACTTTGCCATTCGTGTCATCGATGCCGAGAGCCTCGAGACGAAGACCACGGTACCCGTGACGACTCCAACAAGGAGCGCCGCCTGGGTGCGTGGCAAGCTCCTCTTTAACGCTGCCCTGGAGCCGGTGGTGGGGCGCAGGTGGATCTCATGCTCGAGTTGCCACCCCGACGGTCAGGCAGACGGACGCACGTGGCAGAACCCCGAGGGCCTCAGGAACTCAACCGCCTTCATCGCCATGAAGGAGACGCATCCCCTCCACTGGTCCGCCGACCGCGATGAGACGCAAGACTTTGAGCACACGATTCGAGGCCCTCTCCTGCAGGGCCGTGGGCTCATCTCCGGTTCTGTGGCGTCCGATCTTGGCCCCCCGAACGCCGGTCGATCGGCCGACCTCGACGCCCTGGCGGAGTACTGCAACTCTTTCACCGCCACCTTGAGCCCTCATGCCGCCGGGCCAGGGAAGCTCACCGAAAGCGCCCGGCGTGGGAGAGATATTTTCTTTCGCCAGGACGTCGGTTGCGCCAGCTGCCACAGTGGGCCCAATTACTCCGACAGCTCCCTGGAGCCGAAGCCGTTCAAGCTCCACGACGTCGGCACAGGCGAGGATGATCCGAGCGAAAAGATGGGGTCTCGCTTTGACACGCCGACCCTGATCGGGATTTACCGAACGGCCCCATATCTCCATCACGGCAAGGCGAAAACGCTCAAGGATGTGCTGGTCGATCAGAACAAGTCGGACCGGCACGGCCGCACCAGCCACTTGAAGCCCGCCGAGCTCGAAGACCTCGTCGACTTCTTGAAGAGCCTTCCCCACGACCTGGAGCAGCTCCGGAGCCAACGGCCCTGACCTTGCTGCCGGCGCAAACCCTTCTTGACCTGGCCGTTGTTGCCACATAGAGTGAACTTCTTCACAGGGAACCGGCGGAATCGCTGCAGACGCTCCGTGCCTTTTAATAGGGCCTAACAAGGGAGGTGCCCATGTCTGTCCTGCGCAACGTTCTCGAGACTCTTCCGCGGTCGAATGTCGTGTTGGAGACCTTTGACCGCACGGGCAGTGTAGTCAACAGGCTGAGAGGTGGTGAGTTCGTCGAGTGCATTCGGCGATTTCGTGGCATCTTCGACACACTCGATGGTCCTGGGCGCAAGGTTGTGGCGCTCCTGTTCAAGTCGGAGGAGACGATCGAGTTCCTCGTGGCCGCGTTTGCCGCCATCTCCAGGGGTTTTACGATCGTGCCGCTGTATCCGAGCTGGTCGAGTGAGACGCAGCTTGAGTACATCAAGGCTTACCGCCTGCGTAGTCTTTGCGTGGGACAAGGGTTTCGTTCCCGTCTGGAGGCCTGGAGAAGGGAGGCGAGCTCGGGCATCGATCAGGTCCTCCCGGTCGACGTGCAGAGTTTGCTCGTTGCGAGCGAGGATCTTGGGGATACGCCAGTGGATTTCGACCTCCCCGCCGACCACCCCTGCGCCTGGATCTTCACTTCGGGCACCTCCGGCAAGCTTGCGAAACTTACCGAGATTTCCCGCAGGAACCTCGAGGCCGCGATCGAGAACATTCATGGCCTCGATTTCCTTCGCCCGGGCATGACGATTCACAGCCCTCTTTCAGCGAGCCACATTTTCGCCTTCGTGGCAACACTTGGATTTCTTGCCCTGAAGCCTCGTCGCGTGATCTTCTCGGACGTGCAATTCCTCCCGCGGTTACCCCAGGCGAAGACTGGCAAGGTCGATGGCATGATCCTGGTCCCCATCGTCCTCAACCGCATGAGGGCCAGTTTCTACGAGAAGTTGGTCTCGAAGCTGGAACCTGTGGCCGTGCCCGCTGAGCTGAGAAAGCTCGCGAGGATTCCGCTGGCGGTTCGCAAAGTTCTCAAACGAATCATGCTCAGGGCCGAAGAGGCGGTGATCACCCTCGAGTCGACGGGATCGATGCCACCTTCAAGCTGGGCAGCGGTCCAGCTCGCACGCAGGCTTTTCGGCAAGATGTTTCGGGAGCGCCTGGGCTCTCCCGAGTTCGTGGTTGTTGGTGGTGCCAAGCCTGGCCTGCAGGGGATGGCGTTTCTGGAGGTCCTGGGGATTCGCTGCCTCCAGGGTTGGGGCATGACGGAGACAACTGGTCCGCTGGCTGTTTGCACCCTGAGAGATCGATTCACCGGCGCCCTTGGCACCTGTGGTAACCTCTTCCCGAGAGCCAAGGCCTTTATCGAGGATGGAGAGTTGATCGTGGAAGGGCCGCAGATCGCCAGAGGATACCATCAGCCGGGCGGCACGTTCGTACATTTCAATGGTCGAATGCGCACGGGGGATCATGCGGAGTTCGACAAGTCGGGCCGCCTGAAAGTGCTCGGCAAGGCCTCGGACCGCATCACGACCGACAACGGCATCAACTACAATCCGATCCCGCTGGAGGAGGAGCTTCAGACTCTCGACCTGAAGGATCAGCAGCTCATTGAAGAGGTGGTCGTCATCGGTGATGGGCAGCCTCGCCTCGGCGCGGTCTTCTTCCTGCGCGAAGGAATCGCAAACGATGCCACGTGCCGGGCTTACCTGCAGGCACTTGTGCGAGCCGTCAATAATGATAGAGCCGTTGACGAGAAGATCGGCCCGTGGGTCGTGAGCAGCAAACCGTTCAAGGATGCCGGCGTGATCGGGCCTTCCGGCAAGCTGCTCCGTCTACGGGTGGAGGAGCGCCATGCCCACATCTTCGGCGTCGCAGTCGAGATCGCGTAGGATCACCCCGGGTGATGCTGAGTTTCCGGTCGACGGAGTTTCCCATCGACAATGTGGGACGCCACTCGCACAATCCGGGTCTCATGAATCTGACGTACTTTGAAGTGCGCGAAGAGCTCTTCGAGAGTGAGGCCTTGCGCGAGAACCCGGCCGGCGATCCCTCGAGTCGGCGCATTCCGGTCATCCTCCCAAGGACGCGAGGGTCGTTGGACTTGCCCGGGTATCCAGTGCTGTTCCTCCTTGCCGGCTTCGCCGGAAGTGGCCGCCAGTTTCTCAACTACAGCGCCTGGAGTCCCAGCCTTCCCGAGCGGCTCGATCGACTCCGTTCCCGTGGTCTCATTGGCGACCTCATCGTCGTCTGTCCCGACGCCTTCACGCTCTACGGTGGAAGTCAGTATCTGAATTCAACGGCCACGGGCCGCTACGAGGACATGATCGTTGGGGACCTCGTCGACTGGGTCGGCGCCCGCTATCCGACCCTCGGGCGGCCCCAGCACTGGGCCGTTGGAGGGAAGTCATCCGGCGGCTATGGGGCGTTGGTTCTTGGCATGAGGCATCCGGAGGTTTTCGGGGCTGTCGCCTGCCATTCAGGCGACATGTACTTCGATTACTCCTACCGCCTTGACTTCCCGAGGCTCTTGCGCCAGCTTGACCGGCATGGCGGGCTCGATGGTTTCATGCGAGCCTTCTTCGTGGCTCCGAAGAAGACGTCGGAGTTGGTCCTGGCGATGAACATTGTCGCCATGGCCGCGGCGTACTCGCCCTCGCCTGCGGAGCCATGGCGTGTCAAGCTGCCCTTTGATCCAGAGACGGGCGAGATCCGCGAGGATGTTTGGCAGCGGTGGCTTGCGCAGGATCCCATTCGGCTCTCTGAACGATACGCCGACAACCTCCGGCGGCTCAAGCTCCTTTACCTCGACTGCGGTCGGCAGGACCAGTTTCACTTGCAATACGGGCTTCGAATCCTGAGGAAGAAGCTCGCTGCTCTCGGCGTTCCGCACCACGCCGAGGAGTTCGATGACGACCATTCCGACACCTCCTACCGCTACGAAGTCAGCTTGCCGAAGCTTTGGGAAGCAATACGCCCCTGACTCGAGCGAGGCAGCCCTGGCACAAGCCAGAAGGACAAGAACACAATGCCCTGGGATCGACAACAGATTACCGCCTTGCTCGAGGAAGCTGGCGCCATGGCGCAAACGGTCAAGAAGGACCTTCGCTTCGAGTTGAAGAGCGATCGTTCGATCGTGACTCCGGCCGACAAGGAGATCGAGGCGCTCTTCTCGAAGGCACTCGAAAATCCAGCAGGCGGAGTCTATCTCATCGGGGAGGAGACAGTGAACTCGAAGGGCGAGGCCTATCTCGACTCGGCAATGAAGCGGGAGGCCTTTGTGGTCGACCCCATCGATGGAACCGCGCCCTTCGCTCATCAGCTTCCCAACTGGGGCATTTCGATTGGCCGAATGGAGAAAGGCGTCCTTACGGACGGCGCTGTATTCCTCCCGGAATGTGGTGGCGGGGAAATCGTCCTTTCCGACGGCGCCGCCGTGCTGCAGGGGACGCGTAGCGGGAAGGGCTGGCAATGGCGGGAGTTGAGTCCCCGTCGGGGGCCGCTGAATGACTATGGGCTGATCGCAATCACGCAAGAATTGGCGAAACGAGGCAGGGTGCTCCTCCCCAACCCCGTCATGGTGCTCGGGGCGGCTGTGGTGCCTCTGATTGGCCTCTTGCAGGACAGATTTCTTGCGTATCTGGGAAGCGTGCAGCTCTGGGACATCGCGGGCGTGCTGCCGCTCCTGCTTCGAAAGGGCTTCGCGCTGAGCGTGCGTGAGGGTTGCGAACGGCGGGCGGTCACGGGGACGGTCGACGAACACACGTATCACCTGGCGCCATCCTCTCCCCGACGCTGGGCGCTCCGCAGCGACCTCGTGGTGGCCTGGCCCGACGAGGAAGAGAAGTTTCGCGCGGCGATCCAGCACCACTAGGCTCACGATACGGGATTCACCGCTGTGGCTCCGCTATCCTCCACCAGTTCGAGTAGCTATTGAGCATGCCGGTTCTTCGCGAAGCTGAATGCGATCCGGCGGACATCTTCCACCCCGATACGGCCCATCTTGAGCGCCACCTCGTCGATGCATGCGACCTTGAGCCCCTGCCGTGTCGCGTGGAGATTCTGGCTCACCTCGAGCGCCCCAGTTCCAGCACACAAACTCCCGCTCTCTGGCGGCCGCTCGGGGCTCTTCTGGCCAAAGCTGCGATGTGTCCTCTTGACGTATTCCCGGAACATGCCTAAAATCCTGCGCTTAAGTCCATGGTCCGCCTGGATTAAGGTTGAGTCATCGTTGAGTCATCGTTGAGTCTTCGTTGAGGCAAGGACATGGAGCAGCCTTGAAAGCGGTAATTCGCTCGAAGAAGAGAGAGCTTTGAGCGCTGCCGAAGAGGTTGGCGAACGTGGATCGAGAGGAAGCGAAGGCGATCGAAAGGAAAGTTGAAGAGGAGAACCCCGCAACGCCTTCACGTTATTGCGGACCGGAAAGCTCATGGGGACGAAGGTCCCGGACTGTGTTGCATGGGGAAGGGTTTGAGGATTCAAACAAATGCAGTGTCCGTTTTGCAGGACTGATGAGGATCGAGTCGTCGACTCGCGCTCGATTGGGGAGGGTAACGCCATCCGCCGTCGGCGGAAGTGCCTCGCCTGCGGCAAGCGATTCACCACGTATGAGCGCATGGAAGTGCAGCCCCGGGTTGTGATCAAGAAAAACTCGACCCGGGAGTCCTTCAGCAGGGAGAAGATCCTCGCGGGCATGATCAAGGCTTGCGAAAAGCGAAACATCTCGCTCCACGATCTGGAGAACCAGGCGGCCACGATCGAGGCGGAGATCTTCGAGCAGCACGACAGCGAGGTCAGCACCAAGGTGATCGGCGAGAAGGTGGGCGACGCCCTGAAGGGGATCGATCATGTCGCGTACGTGCGATTTGCGTCGGTTTACCGCGAGTTCAAGGACGTCAATGCCTTTCTTGCGGAGTTGATTCCTCTCGTTCGCCCGCGAATCGACGTGCAGGACTTGGGCCAGCCCGCTCTGGCCGATCCACCAGGGGGCACCAGCGAGCCAAGTGGGGTCGCAGGTGCGCTGGGGGCCTCAGGAAGCTGATGGAGCCTCGATCCCGAGTGGAAAGCCGAAGCGCCCTCGAGGAAAAGGGGTTGGCGAAGATCCGGGAGGTCAGAAAACGGGATTCTCGCGTCGTGCCGCTGGATCCCACGAAAATTAGCGATGCGATCCATGCCGCCTTTCGGGCTGTCGGCGAGGGCGATCGGGCTGTCGCCGAGGAGTTGGCAGCGGCCGTCCTGCACTTCCTCGAGGGGAAGTTCGCCGGGGCGATTCCCGGGATTGAGGACATCCAGGACCTTGTGGAGACCGTGCTGATCGAGATGGGCCATACGCGGGTTGCCAAGGAGTACATCCTCTACCGGCAAAAGCGGGCGATGATGCGCGCGACCCTGGAGGTGCGGAAGGTCGATGGCCACCAGGGCGAGGGCATCACTTACGACTACGGCGCCCAGGAGAGTCTCGGTGCGAGGGCCAAGGAGCAATTCCTGCCCGAGGTTGACCTTGGGCCCAAGGGTACCTCGAGCTGGCACAAGTCTCGAATCGCCTCCGCCCTGATTCGTGAGGCGGATCTGGATCCGGTAATTGCCGAGGAAATCGCGTCGAATGTGGAGCAAAGAGTGCTTCACTCCGGCGTGAGACGAATCTCGACCTCCTTCCTTCGGGAGCTTGTGGACAATGAGCTTTTTGAGCGCGGTTTCAGCGGGAAGCTCAGAAAACAGGCGCCGCTTGGGATTCCGAAATACAATCTTGAAAACTTGATTTTCGGTACGGACCTGAAGGAGGGCTTCACGTTTCCGAAGACTCCTGTGGAGGTTCGCAATACGATCGCAAACCGAATCCTGCATCAGTACTCCCTGGAGGAGGTTTTCACGCCGAGTATTGCGGACGCCCACCGGGAAGGCAGGATGTTTATCCACCGTCTGAGTGACCCGATCCGCCTCTCCCGGCTGCGTTGGAAGATTGCCGCCCCGCTCTCGCTGGGCGGCGGCACCGGGAAACGGGACCTCGCCCTGTCCGTGCCCGAGCCGGGTTACTACTTCGACGTGCGTGATTTCTTCGGAAAGCTCTGGCACCTTGCCCACTTTTTTTCGGAGGAGATCCGGCTCGTGGGCCTCTCCAACCTTCTCCTGGACCCGGCTTTCAAGTCTCAGGGCCCCGCCGATGGAGCGCGAGCCGTCCTCGATCGGCTCGCGCAGATGGAGGAGCGACCGGGGATTGCGCTCGAACTGGATCTCTCGAGCGAGTCTGGCCCGTGGCTGGACGCACTCCTCGCGCAGTCGCTGACGCATCCACGCCGCTTCCTCATTGCCATGAGGCTCTTCAAGGCTCAGTCCGAAGGTGCGGGGCATCGATCTCCGGGATCTTGGAGTGGAGACGGCTCGTCGAGCGGAGCCATTCTGGACGCGATTGCGCAATTGTACGAGCGTGGCGAGCGGATCGAATTTCTGCCGGGGGTTGAGGCAGGGTCGGGTGACTGGAAAGCCCGGCCCATGCTCGAGGCTCCAACGCGGCTGGAGGCCTGTGGAGCGAAAATCACGATCAACCTTCCACGTGCAGCGTTTCGCTCCGCTCGTGAACGAGGACGATCTCTTGAAGCCGAGCTGGAGGAGGCCGTGGATCTGGCGGTGAAAGGGCACCTGGAGCGTCGCGCTTTCATCCAGCGGATTGGCTCGAGCCGTGAGAGCCCGCTCTGGGGGCTTCTGCGAGATTCGTCCGGTCTTGGGCCCGATGCGAGGGACGGCATCGTATTTTCGATTGGAGTCCTTGGACTGAACGAATGTGTGAAGTTTCTTTCGGGCGCGGACCTTCATGTGGAGGGAAGTCACGAGAAGTCCGCGTCGAGACTCGGGCTCGAGATCGTGTGTCTCCTGGAGCGAAAAATTCGCCGGGAGGAAAGGAGCCTGGGCCTTCGCCTTGAGCTGGAGGAGACAGCCAACGTGGGGCCTCTGCGACTCCTCGAGAAGGGAGACCGGTCGAAGTTTCCAGATCGGCTATCGGAGGTGGAACGAGGCCGACAGATCGACTGGGGACCCACTTACACCGACGGTGTCCGGCTCCACCGCATGGCACCCGTGGACCCACTCCGCCGGGTGGAGGACCTGGCGAGGTTCCTTCCATACTTGCGGCCTCAGGGTGGGATTATCGAGCACTTCCCCGAGCTACGTTCCTCGTCGAGGGAACTCCTCGTGAGTCTCCTCGAGGAGTGTTTGCCCATGATGACAGGGCCTGGACCGACTGGAAGCTGAAGAACTGTCTGGAGAGAATTGAGATGAAGAGAAGTCTCGGGAGGCGCGGCGCATGTACCTGAAGAAGCTCGAGATGCTAGGGTTCAAGTCTTTTGCGGACAAGACCGAGCTCCTGTTTGAAAGTGGCATGACGTGCATCGTCGGCCCCAACGGATGCGGCAAGTCCAACGTTGTCGATGCGTTCAAGTGGATCTTTGGGGAACAGTCTGCCAAGGGCCTGCGCGGAAGCGAAATGAAGGATGTGATCTTCAACGGGACCTTGGAGCGCAAACCGACAGGCTTCGCGGAGGTCACTGTTGTTTTTGAGAACTCCGACCGCTTTCTCGACATCGACTACTCCGAGGTCGCCATCACGCGACGACTCTACCGCAGCGGTGAAAGCGAGTACCTGATCAACAAGCAGCGGTGCCGGCTCAAGGATATCCGTGAGCTATTCATGGGAACGGGCATCGGTCAGACGTCGTACTCGATCCTCGAGCAAGGCAAGATTGACGTCCTTCTCCAGGCCAACAATGTCGAGCGCCGCCACGTATTTGAGGAGGCAGCGGGGATCTCGAAGTACCTCTCCAAGAAGGCCGAGACGCTTCGTGCGTTGATTCGGATCGAGGAGAACCTCGTGCGCCTGAACGACATCGTTGCCGAGGTCGACAAGCGGTTGCAGCGGGTGAAGGCGCAGGCGAGCAAGGCTCGCCGATACCGCGAGCTGAGCGAGAGGCTCAAGGATTTGCGCGTGCGCTCTGCGCTGGATGACTACCGCGAATCAGTTGCTGCCCGGGCTGAGATCTCTTTTCGGCTCCACTGGAGTCAATTTCGCATCGATCTCATTGAAGGCCTGATCTTTGAGCTCCAATCCGCAGCGGATCGCCGCGGCGCCGAGCGGACCGAGCACGAGGCCGCTGTCACGCTTGTCCGCGAACGACTGGCATCCGAGCGGCTCCTTGCCGAGCGAGCTCGGGAGCGCATGGAGCAGGAGAGGCGACGTTCACTGGAGCTTGTTGCAGAAAAGAGTCGAAAGCTCGACGAGCTGGATTCGACGACGGCAGCCCTGAGACAGCTATTCGAACGGCTCGACCAGGAGAAGCGCGAGGTCGCCAGCCTTGTGACGGATATCGAGGCGAAGAAGGGGCGCTTCCAGACTCTTCACGCGGAGTTCGATGGAGTCCACCGTCAAAGAGCGCGGATCGAGGAGGCACTGGAGAGTGGCAAGAACAAGGTCGTGGCCCTTCTCCAGGCACGCTCGCGCGTCCTGAACGAATGGACGCAGGTGGAAGCCGAGCTCAGCAACTTGCGGGGTCAAGGGGAGCGGCTCGTGGCGGCCATCGATGCCCACAGTGCGCAAGTCGCCCGGGAGCAGAGCCTGGAGAAAGAAAAGCGAGCGGAGGAGAATCTGCTCAAGCTCGAGTCCGAGCGACTATCCCGCGCGCGAGCCCAGTGTGAGAGCTCCACCGAGAGTCTTTCAGCCGAGCTCGAAACCCTCGACGAAGAGCTTGCGGCGAAGGTGGGGCTACTCGTTGAGCGAAGATCGCGGTACGAGGTGCTGAAGAGCCTCGAAGAGAAGCTCGAGGGTGTGGGCCGGGGGGTGCAGGACATCTTGCGCCGGCGCGAGAGTCTTCCGGAGCTTGCGGACCTACGAGGGCTCCACGGCATGGTCGGATCGCTCGTCAAGGTGGAGAGCCGGTATGCACGTGCGGTTGAGGCTGCACTCGGTGCTCAGGCGGAATCGCTGGTCCTTGAGAGTCAGGACGGCGCCCTGTCGCTTCTGGACTTTGCCCGCAAGGATGGGAGCGGCAGAGTGGAGGTGATCAGTCTGGATCGTGTGGACAGCATCGCTCCCGAGTACTTTTCTCGGCAGGCGGGGGTGCTGGGACCTCTCGTCGATCGGGTCCAAGTGGCCGAGGACCACGAGGAGCTCTTCCGGAGGCTCCTTGCGAATGTCGTCCTTGTGGAGGACTTCGATACAGCAGTTGCTCTCTCTCGCAATGGTCTCAGGCCATTCCGGCTCGTCACAATCGGAGGAGAGGTGATCGAGCCCTGGGGCGGCCTCTCGATCGCCGGCAAGAGCGACCTGGGGATCATTTCACGGCGAAGCGAAATGGACGATCTCCAGCGTGTGGTCAACTTGCTTGAAGGCGAGGAAGCCTTGCTTCGAAAGCGGCAGTCGGAGCTGAAGCGAGGGGTTCTGGACGGGAGGACGGAGCTCGATCGGCTGCGTGAAGAGTTGCAACGAGTCTCGAGGTCCGTTGTCCAGTCCGAAGGAGTACTTTCCCAGATCACCCGGGAGAAGGAACGTCTGGGGCGCGAGATCTCCGTTGGCTCGTCCGAGCTCAAGGAGATCGAGCTGGAAACCGCCTCGCGCAAGGAAAGCTTGCTGGCGCTCACGGCAAAGCTGGAGGCGCTCGATCAAGAGCGCACCGCCGCAGAGGAAGAGTGCCGAGGCCTTGACAGGAGCGTGCGGGAGGCCAGTGAGATGGAGAGCGTTGCTCAGGAGGATTGCACGCAGGCAAGGCTCGATCTAGCTCAGGCGGAAAAGCGGCTGGAAGGCCTCAGGGAGATGGTCAAGAGGGACGAATTGAGCCTGGAAGACCGACAGCAAACGATTGCGAGCTTGGGAGCCGAGGTTCGACTCATCGAGGAACGGCACCGTGAGGCCGAGGATGCCTTCCGTTCGAGCGAGCAGGAGCTCACCGAGGTTGCTACCCGCGAAGACCTTGTGCGTCGTGAGCTCGAGGTGGCCGAGGCGACAGGGGCCGCTCTGCGAGATCAGGAACAACTCCTCCGCAAGGAAGTGGACAACGCACACCAGGAGCAAGCGCGCGTGCAGAAGGAGCGAGAGTCTGCGCAGCTTCGTGACCAGGAGGAGCGTCACCGAAGGAACTCGATTCTCGAACGTATGGACGAGGAGTACGGGCTTGACCTCGTCCGTCTGATGGAGTCCCACGAGATCAACGCTGCTGACTCGAATTCCGTGCCGACCCTGCCCGATGAGCTCCAGCCCCTGGCAAAGTACTTCACTCCCGACCCGGCGTGGGACCGGGAGAAGGTCCGCGAGGAAGTTCGGGAGATTCAGGAAAAGCTTCGGCGCCTCGGCAGCGTGAATCTTGAGGCGCTGGACGAGCTCGGGGAGCTCGAGGAACGACAAAAGTTCCAGCTGGCCCAGCGAGCCGACCTCACGGAGAGCGCGAAGAGCCTCCAGGAAATCATTGCCGAGATCAACAGGACCAGCCGCGACCTCTTCCTCAAGACGTTCGTGGAGGTGCAGACTCACTTCTCGGACCTCTTCCGCAAATGCTTCGGAGGAGGGAAAGCAGAGCTGGTGCTCGAGGAAGGGCAGGACGTGCTCGAGGCCGGAATTGACATCGTGGCCAAACCTCCGGGGAAGAAGATCACCACGCTTTCTCTCATGTCCGGCGGCGAGAAGACCATGACAACAATTGCGCTTCTCTTCGCGATCTTCCGGGCCAGGCCGAGTCCATTCTGCATCCTCGATGAGGTGGACGCTCCTCTCGATGAGACCAATGTGCGCCGCTTTTCGGTCCTCCTGAAGGACTTCCTGGCACAGACCCAGTTTGTCGTAGTGAGTCATAACAAGGTCACGATGGCCGAGGCCAACACGCTCTATGGAGTCACCATGCAGGAGCATGGTGTTTCGAAGCGAGTTTCGGTCGAGCTCGAGAGCTATGATCCGGAAAAGATGGAAGCCGCTCTGGCCTGAGCGCGCAGTATTGCAGGTCAGAAGAAGCTTTCCCGTCCCGTCGTGCTGGGCTGCTGGCCCTGCGCCTGGCTCCTGAGCGACCCGCTTCCGTAAACCAATATGTGGCGGAACTTGCTGCAAGAAGCATGCTCACGGGCCAGTGTTCCTTGCGCGCCGCCGGTTTGACGCTCGCGGACAGGCACCCTATACTTCGCTCGAACATGGACAGGCTTAGGTCGTAGAGGTGTTCGGTGAGAGCCGGAGGGTCTTCCCGTGGGAAGATGCTCGCGCCTTCACTGACTTCCACGATTGCTTGCGGGTTGGGGCAACGCTCTCTCAGAAAGAAATATGGCTGAAATCACCCGAGAGGATGTGGTTGCCCACATTGCTCAAAACAAACCGCTTCGCGGTTATAACTTGTCTGGCCTCGATCTGAGCCGCTTGAAGTTGCGTGGCGCAAATTTCGAGAGCGCCGATCTCACCGGCTCGTGCCTGTCGTATTGTGATCTCTCGGACGCCAACCTGCTCGGCGCCAACTTGAAGGACGCTGACGCTACGGGTGCCAACATGGTTGGTGCCGTGGTCGAGCTGGCCAATCTTGAGGGTGCGAAGTTCCGCAACGCCGACCTGCGGAGGGTCGACTTTGCCTCGGCGCGCATGATCAACTGCGACTTCTCCGATGCGAACCTGTTCCGATCCAAGTTCGTGGACCAGGAGCTTGCCGGCTGCACCTTCCAGCGGACGAACCTCGGTGGTGCCCTCTTTTCGAATTGCCGATGCGCAGGGCTGAATTTCAGCGGGGCACAGATGGTAAATACGTCGTTCAGGCATGTGGTGCTCGATGGAGCCAATTTCGGCTCCGCCCTGCTCCGGAGCACGAAGTTTGACGGTACGAAAATTCGCGGCGTGAATTTCCGCGGTTGCCGCTTCATCGATTTCGACTTCAGGAGCGTGGAGCTCGACGGCGTGGACTTCTCGGAAGCGAACCTCGAGGGCGCTCAGTTCTCTGATGTGCCGTTGCGGGGGATTCGCTTCGAGCGGGCCAATCTTTCACGCGTCAATCTGGAAGGGCTAAACCTCCAGGGGATGGATTTGCGGGGCGTCAACCTCGAGCGTGCGGTCCTCTGTGGCGCGAGCCTCGTGAGCGCCAACCTCGATGGCGCACTGGTCTCCGGCGCCAATTTTTCGGGCGCAGATCTGACGAAGGCAAGCATGCGGCACTCAAGGGGCGATGGAGCCTCCTTCAAGCGTGCTGTCCTTGTCGACTTTGATGCCTCGGGCGCCGCTCTCTTGCATACAAATTTCTTTGAGTCCACGATCCAGCGGTCAACTTTCATCGACGTCAACCTTGAAGGGGCAAACTTGAACCTGGCGTCGGTGCGGGAGTCCTCGTTCGCCAGGAGCAGGCTGTGCGAATCGAGCCTCTCGGAGACGATCTTTCAGAGCTGCAATTTCGAGGAGTGCAACTTCGATCGCTCAAGCCTCCGTTCCGCGAGGCTCAGCAACTGTTCGTTGAAAAGAACAACGTTCCGCCGTTCGCTTTGCCAGGACATGGAGTTTGTGGACCTTGATTTTGAGGGTGGAGATTTTTGCCGCTCGAGCATGATCCGCGTCCGTTTTGCTGCCTCTCGACTGCACGAGGCTGTGCTAGACGCCGTGGATTTCCGGGACTCGTCGCTGGTTGAGGTGCTCCTCAGGGACGCGCACATCGTCGGTGCTCAATTCAGCGGGGGTGAGCTGAATGGTGTCAGCTTCGCGGGGTCGTTGATACGCGACACCAGCTTTGCCGGCACCCAGTTGAATCGCTGTGAATTCTCTGGAGTTGACAAGTCCGACCTCAAGACCTGCAAGGGCCTGGGCACGGACATTCTGAGCGACTCGAAGGTTGAGGCGTTGGTGAAGGCTTCATCCCAGGATGAGAAGCGAGGCGCGGAGATCGATCCGCTGGGCAAGACGATGCCGCTCGGACCAGGCGACCGCCTTGAGTTGCTGGGGCCACCCCTGGACCGACGAACCGTCATCATGAAGGGGGCTCCCTGCAGCGAGCTGACCGTGAGGTTCCAGTTCATGCAGCTCAGGGCCGACGAGCTGGCTCGAGTCCTGTTGCTCCTTGAGCAGCTCTACAACCGGATATTGCAGGCGCTGCGCGGGCTGTCTTCGGCCTACGACGTGTCACCCGAGGAGCGTCTTCGAATCACTCGGATGGAGATGGATCTGGAGGCGTCCTTGACGCTCCGGGGCGCACTTTGCCAGGTGAACGTCAACGGTGTGTCGAGGGACGTCGGCGTGCTCGATATCCTGCGGGACCTGCTCGTGAAGAGCTGGATGGCTCCCGCAGACAAGTGCTTCAAGACGTTGGCTCACATTCGCGAGCACAAGAGCGGATCTCCGGTTGACTACGACATGCTGAGCGTCCCCGTCAACAAGGAGGACGAACTGCGTCAAGTACGCAAGGGGCTCGAGGAGCACCGGGAGCGTATCGCAGGTGAAGCACGAAGGCTCCTTCCGCAAAGCCAGGAATCGGATATCGCGGAAATCGCGGGCCTGGCCTTCCAGATTCCCAGCGAAATCTTCGAACGGCGTAACTTGTGGGGGCTTGAGCTTCAGTAAGGAATCAGTGGGGCGAAGGCGCCCGCCACTGGCCCAACGTTCGCAACCCTTGGGCGAGAAAAAACGTTCACGAGAGGGGAAAATGCTCGAGACGCTTCCAGGTGAAATTATTGGAGACAGCGCGGAGGCACAAAGCCTTCGCCGATTTGTTGAGTTCGCGGCGAAGTGCCACAACCCCGTTACCTTGACGGGCGAGGCGGGTACCGGCAAGGAGACAGCCGCACGCCTGATTCACGAGGCCTCCGAACGTAAGGCTGAGCCTTTCCTCGGGGTCGACTGCGCACTCTTTTACGAACGGGAGTTGAAGCGGGAGCTCTTTGGCTACTGCGCCGGCGGATCTTTCAGGAGAAAGGGTCGCAAGGGCCTCTTCGAGTTCGCAAGCAAGGGCACTTGCTACCTCTCGCGGATTGAGGAGCTGAGCCCGGGAATTCAAACGGACCTTCTTCAGTTTCTCAAGAGCAACGCTTTCACCCGGCTCGGCGATGGTCAGCGCATCCCGTCGGCTGTGCGAATCGTCGTCTCGAGCACGAAGAATCTCACGGGGTTCGTGGAAGCAGGACTTTTCGACAAGAACCTCCACGAAATCCTCTCGAGGGTGAGTGCCCGAATCGTACCGCTACGTGAGCGCAGGACGGATGTGTCGGCCATCGTGAGACAACTCGTGGCTGTTCATGGCATGGAGCATCCAGGCAAGGCCGCTGCAACATTCAGCGCCGAGGCGCTCGAGGCGCTCGAAGCCTACCCGTGGCCTGGCAATCTGGACGAGCTTGAAAAGGAAATCCTCAGGCTGCTTGGGAGCTCACAGGGCACTATTCGACCTGAGCACCTGGCCATGGAGATCGTTAACTGCTATCTCGGCCAGCGCGGTGATCCCCTGGTCCGTAGTGTGCTTGACGAGCTGGACGGACACATCCGTGAATTTCGGGTGCTCAGCCGTCTCGATCTGAGCTACGTGGAGTTCTTGAATGTTGTTGGGAAGGGGGAGGCGAAGCTCACCACGTCCTCCCGGGAGGACGTGGCTGTCCTCCTGGACTCGCTGGAAGAAGGCGACGAGGAAAGCGTCGATGACGACGTCAGGGGGGAGCAGTGAGCAACGAATTGGTAAGCGATAGGATCAAAGTCCTGCTGGTGGACGACGAGCCCCTCGAGGTCTCCTTCCTGGAGGCCATTGCTGAAGGGCACCGGCCAGCGACAGGCGCGATCGGCCTGGAATGGGCCCGGAGAGTATTGGAGTGAACCTTCTTGACGCTCGTGGAGTGCAACTTGAGGGCGATTTCGTAAACAAGTTCTTGATGAGGGTGGATGAAGAATGAGCACCGAAAAAACCCTTCTAACCCTGGAAGCGAAAGAGCCTGCGCTTGATTCCCCACACAGCGTTCAACGCCCCAACGGGCTGCGTGAGGTTCTGGTTGTCAATCGAGATCCAGAGCTTCGGACCGTACTGTCGAGGGCTCTTTTCGCTGCAAACCTCACGTCGACGGCCGTCTTGACGGAGGCGGAAGCACTCGTCTTTCTGAAGAAATCGGAGTATGGCCTCGTGCTCGTCGGGATCGACAGTCAGGAGTCCGTGGACTTCGTCAGTCGCACGCATGCTCAATTTTGTGAGACGCCGATTGTGGCTGTGGCGCGCACGGCAACGCCCGACCTCGTTCGTGACGTCCTTCACGCCGGGGCGGTGGACTTCTTCTTCGGCTCACTGGACTCGCGTGCCTTTGGCGCCCGGATCGTCACGATTCTTGATTCGGCCGGGGTGGGGCGTCGGGAGGCGGTCCTGCGGCCCCGCCCAGCTCGTCCCGGGGCCGGTTCCCAGCACAATGAAGCCAACGCGTGTGAGCCTTCATCGCCGGACATGGGGCTCATCTGCTCCTCGAGGCGGATGCAGCGTCTGCTCGAGATCGCCGAAACGGTCGCGCCCACCGACTCAACCGTCCTCATCCAGGGCGAGAGCGGTACTGGCAAGGAGCTCATTGCGAAGCGCATCCACCAGCTCTCGAAGCGAATGGACAAGCCTTTCGTCGAGGTTAACTGTGGCGCGTTGCCGGAGAGCCTGCTGGAGAGCCAGCTCTTTGGCCACGAGAAAGGATCCTTTACCGGGGCCGTGCATCGCCAGGTGGGACTCTTCGAGGTCGCTGACCAGGGAACGATCTTTCTTGACGAGGTGGGGGAGATGAGTCCTGACATGCAAGTGAAGCTCTTGCGCGTACTCCAGTTCCGCGAGTTTCGCAGAATTGGCGGCAGTCAGGTTGTGAAGGTGGATGTGCGTGTGATTGCCGCCACGAACAAGGATCTCAAGACCGAGGTGGAGCAGAAGCTTTTCCGCTCGGACCTCTACTATCGGTTAAATGTCATCTCGCTTGAGCTCCCGCCCTTGCGGGAGCGGCTTGAGGAGCTTCCTGCACTCGTTGAGATCTTCGCCGAGCGGATCAGCCGGGAACAGAGGGCCCCCCGCAAGCATTTCACGCCCGAGGCGATTGGAGAGCTCCAGAAGTACCGCTGGGCCGGCAACGTGCGAGAGCTCGAGAACTCCATCGAGCGGCTGATCCTCCTGTCAAAAAAGGAGACAGTCGAAGCGTCGGATCTCGAGGAGCATCTGGGCAAGTCGAGCCTCTGCCTCGAGGGTTCCCCCACGTTCCTTCCGAGCCTCACGCTCGACGAAGTGAAGCGGATTCACATTGGCAACGTTCTTCGTGAGAACGAAGGCAACAAGATGAAGACTGCCAGGGTGCTCAAGATCAACGTGAAGACGCTCTACAACTTGATGAAACGTCTCGGGATCGAGGGATAGAACGCTCCTTCAACAAGCTCACGCGAGTTTCGGCAGGCCCCACCGCGACGTGGTCTCCTAGAGCTTGAAATCGATGTGGAGTGGCTGGTTATTTCGCGTCACAGTGACGGACACGCTCTCGCCTTGACGCAGCTTCTTGACGGCGCTCTTGAAGAGGTGGAGGTAGTGGGCGGCGTTCGTCTCGGTGAATTCCACGATCTGGCCATCGACAAGCTCGATCACATCGTTCTCCTTGATGCCGAGCTTCTCGAGCATCGAGCCTTCCTCGATGTCAAAGATCTTGAGCCGGGTCGTCTTGTCTCCGACCTGGATCTTGGTGCTTTGGGCGCGCTTGAGTTCCGGCAGCCAGTTGGCCTCCGTGCTCAGGTGCTCCAGCATCTTCTCCGGCATGCGGTAGTCGTCCCGGGCCAGTCTTTGACCGGGAAGCAACTTGCGGCCCTGTTGGGCGAGCGCATCGATGATGACCTTCTCGTCGGGTGGAACGGGTGCGTCAGCAGCCTTCGGCGCCTGCGGCGTTGCGGGTCTCTTCTCGACCGACGGCACGAACTCGGCCGAAGTGGTACTGGGAGTTCCCAGGAAGAGGTAGACGGCCACTGTTAGAAGCAGTGAGCATGCGCAAAAGCCCATGGCGATCTTCTCGAGCAAATCAAGCATTACTTGGCAACCTCGTTTCCTGGATGGTCCTTCTGGCCGACCTTCTCATCTTCGGAGGCATCCTGCCTGCAAGAAAAGTATATCACAGGCTGCTCAAGGTCCGGAAATCCTGGCAGGAGGGCCCAGGCCCATGGCCCTTCCCGGGAGTCCTATGTCCCGGACGTGCACCTGACCGCAGCGCTCGGGTCCCATGGCAAGCGCGAATCCAACCTTGCTCGCGGCGAAAGTGATCGTGTGTCGGGCACGGACAGCTTCACCAAGAATGACGCCCGAGTTGGCATCGAGGCCGGAAGGGATATCGAGCGAGATAGTGGGTCGAGCCGACGCGTTCACAGCCCGTACCCAATCGATCCACGGAGCCTCGAGCGGACGCGAAAGGCCGGTCCCGAATAGCGCATCGATGATGGTGCCCGCCCGGGGGATCTCGGCCATGGATGGCGGCGAAATGGGAATTTTTAGCCTTCGCATCACCTCAAAGTGCGTGCGAGCGTCTGAGCCCTCCAGGTAGCTCACGCCTCCGGGGATTTGAATGCCCACTTCAAAGCCCCAATCGAAAAGGTACCGGGCAACCACAAGGCCGTCTCCGCCATTATTTCCGGGCCCGCACAGGATCAAGTAAGGTGATCGATAGGTTCCTGGTTCACTGGTCGCAAGCCCTGCGATGACGCGTGCGGCTGCCACGCCGGCATTTTCCATGAGCACTGCACCCGGGATTCCCAGGTCCTCGATGGCGCGCCGATCCCACTCGCGGATGGTCTCTCGTCGCTGGGGTCCTGGAAGCTCACGAAAGCTCTCGACGAATTTCCCGGGTCTGTGGCTGTCAACTTCTTCGCGGCTTGAAGAGAGGCTCATGGCGATAGTAGGTCTCAAGGGTGAGGACGTTGATCGCGGTTGCGTAGACTCTGCCGCCAGAGATTCCCACCCAGTTGGGCTCCGGCGGCCAGCTTCCCTCCTCGTGACCCCTCTGTGATTGGAGGGGCAGCACAGCACGTTGGAGGAAGACATTCCACGCTTTCCAGGATTCACCCTGGAGTTGGAAGAGGCAAAGAGTCGCTATGTACCAGTAGTAATACGACTGAAAGGTCCGTTCCCAGTTGTTCATGGCGGCCCAGTCGGGGGGGGTCTTGAGAATTCGCTCGGCCGCACGCCGTGCTTTCTTCTCGGTGGGCAGGGTGCCGAGGTAAAACCTCGAGAGCAGCCCAACCGCGACCATGTTGATCCCCCGGCGACCGGCCTCCTGGCCCAGGTTGGCGTAGATTCCGTCGCCCTCGGGGGTGACGGCCCGATCCAGAAACCGCTCGGCGCGTGCCAGCGTACCATCGGGCACCTCCAGGCCGGCGCCGATGGCGGCGTTAAGGGCCATGAGTTGCCACCCGGTGATCGACAGATCGTTGCGTCCGGTGGAACGTGAGGTGTAGTCCCAGCCTCCGCCCTCTTGCTGTGTGTTCACGCTGAAGCCTATCGCCGCAACCGTACTGGCCTTGTACTTTTGTGTTCTGCAGCGGGTGTAGGCCTCGCCCATCGCGAAGGTGGCGACGGCGTGATTGTAGAGGTAATTTTCCCCCCTGGCGCCGAATGCACCGCTCCCGTCCTGTCGGTTGAGCAGGTACTCGAGCGCCTTTTCGACGTTGCGGCGGTAGGGCTGAGATTCGGTGTCTGCCTTCAGGGCAAGTGGGTCTTGTCGAGTCTCCAGAAGGACTTCTTGGCTGCCCGGTAGGTGGTCTGCCGCGAGAAAGGCGAGCACGGCCAGCGCCGTGATCCCAGTGTCAAAATCGCTGAGGCCTTTTCCTGAACAGGGCATCTTGTGTCGGCAGTGTAGATCGAAGGCCGAGGCACTCCACCCGCCGTCCCCATCCTGGTGTTCGGCAAGCCAGCGCAGTCCCCTGGCGACAGCGCCCTCGGTACTGCCGTTTCCCCCGTACTCGCTGAGTGCTTTCCCTCTTCTTCCTGGCCGGCCGGAAGTTGGGCTGGCGGTTCCGGGTCCCGGAGTGGAGGGGATGGGCGGGGAACCCGGGCCCAGGCCGAGCGGTAGCGGAGGCGCCGAGACCGCCAGTGTGGAGGCGCGAGAGGGCTTTTCAGTCTGCTCCCGGGCCATCGAGAGTTCGCCCCGGGGCGCGGATCTGGCGGTCTCGACGGGTTGGGGAGCTGTTGCCTCGGGGGGGGGGCCTTCTCGAGAAGTGGCGCGGGGCGGGGCGGCTCGGCAAGGCGTTGGATGGAGGGCTCTGGAGGCGCTGCTGGTCGGAGGCGAACAATCCGGATCGTAAGGGGAGTGTTCGGCGCTTTCGACTGCTTGGACTCAGGGTCGGGACGTTCCAGTTGGACGAACAGGTACAAAAGTAGCGCGTGGCCAAGGAGGCTTGTCGCCAGGGCTGCCGCGCCTCGCACGCCCGAGAGTTGGATCGGTTTCCTCCGCGATCTTGGACTCTTTGAAAGCCTCGTTTCCACCCATTGTGGGGAGCCTCGCCCCCGAGCAGCCCGGGAGCTGAAAGCTGAGCCGGGGAGAGCCATCCGTTGAGCTCCATGCCTCAGGGCCGCGATTACCCGCGACAGCTGGCGTGCCTCCCTCTGGAAGAGGAGTCCGAGTGAACGTAGAAAGGGGGACTGACTCAGAAAAGGCCTCGGGGGAAGAAGTCGCTGAAGGCAGCTTTGCGGGAGCAGTCTTGCGCCTCTGCGGGTTGGCGTGCTCTCCAGGAGAGCCCTGCCGACCTTCCCAACGCAACCAGGAGACGGAGTAGGAAGAATAGTCGAGGTGCAATTCTACGGGGAGTCTTGTCCGTGGGCGAGACCGGCTTTGGGGTGTGC
>SXIK01000108.1 GCA_005772855.1 Planctomycetia bacterium
CGGAGGGAGTACAGGGTTTGAATCTCATCATCGTAGTTGGCTGCTTCGGCCTTCTGATCACGATTCTCCTGCTCCTGGAGCAATGGCAGCAGAGAATCGCAGAGAGGGACCGAGAACGCGTCCTCACCGACATCCACGAGGCCGAGGAGCGAGGAACTGATAAACCCCTCGCCCAGCATCCGCAAATTGACGAGCAGGCGTGTATTGGCTGTGGGAACTGCATCGAGGCTTGCCCCGAGGACGGAGTCCTCGGCCTTGTCGACGGCATCGCAAAGGTGATCCACGGTTCCCGCTGCATTGGGCACGGTCGCTGCGCCGTCGTTTGCCCCGTCAACGCTATTCAAATTGGCCTGGGCGAGCTTGCGAAGAGCCCCCATTTGCCGATCCTGACGGGGGAGCTGGAGACCACCATTCCAGGAATCTACATTGCAGGCGAGCTGGGTGGCTTCGCGTTGATCCGCGTAGCAGTTGAACAGGGCGTCCAGGCTGTCGAGGAGATAGCTCGAGACCTTGCGCTCGCCGGAGCGCTGAAGAAGGGGCAAGGCGACCTCCTGGACGTCTTCATTGTTGGGGCCGGCCCGGCAGGCCTTGCGGCAAGCCTCAAGTGCAAGGAACGCAATCTCAAGTACGTGATGGTGGACCAGGACGATATCGGCGGTACCGTTCGCAAGTACCCGAGGCGCAAGCTGACCCTCACCGGTCCGCTCGACATGCCGCTTTACGGCCGGGTAAAGAGGGAGGAGTTCCTGAAGGAGGAGCTCATCGAGTTCTGGGAAAAGCTGATACGCACCTATCAGCTCAACTTCCGAACGGGCGTGAGATTCCTGGGCACAGAGCGCTCGTCCAACGGATTCATTGCTCAAACTTCTGCCGGGCCAATCCGGGCCCGCCGCCTGGTGCTCGCCCTGGGACGCCGTGGCACGCCACGGAAACTCGGTGTGCCCGGGGAGGATCTCGAAAAAGTTCTCTATCAGCTTCTCGACGCCGCCAGCTTCACGGACACGCGCCTCCTTGTGGTCGGCGGTGGTGACAGCGCCATCGAGGCCGCAACCGCACTCGCGAGCCACAAGGGCAACACAGTGACCGTGTCCTACCGCCGCGCCAATTTCTTTCGTCTCAAGCAGCGGAACGAGGAAAGGATCCAGCGTTTTCAAGTCGAGAACCGCTTGAGGGTGCTTTTCAACTCACAGGTCCGATCCATTGACGGCGACTCAGTGACCCTCGCGCAAGGGGAGGAGGGACGTGAGGAGGAGCTCTTGATTCAAAACGATTACGTATTCATCCTCGCCGGAGGTGAGCTACCGTATCCTCTCTTGCGCGCAATGGGCGTAAGGTTGAACGGCGAAGACGCCACGCTCGGGGCTTCTCTCAAGGCGAAGGACTTGGTGGAAGCCTGAACATGAGCCAGCGCGAAATAGAGCTCACGAAGGAATCGACCGAAGAGGCGACCGACCTCCTGGATGAAGAAATCCCCATCATCATCCTCCCCGACGGTGTCGACTTCGCGTCGAACGCCGAGGAACCTGCCGCCGCGGCAAACTTGGAGATTCCGGAGGCGCTTGTCGAGCTGATCGCAACGCCGCCAAGCGAGCCGGCTCCGGCCACCAAGCCTGTCGCAGCTTCACGAAAAACGCAGGCGCCGGCTCCCAAACCAGCAATTCGCAAGCTGGAGCGTCCCCGAAGGTCACCCTCCCCCGCGTCCGCTGGTCGCAGAGGCGCAGATGAGCCGATCCTCGCACTTGAGAATATTGAAGCCGAGATCGATCAAGAGCTCCTGGCCGACCAGGCTGGCGCTGCACGGAAGGTCTTCTCGATGCCCTGGGCGTTTCGCCTGCTCGCTTGCGGCGTCGCCTCACTGCTCGTGCTTGTGCTCACGATCGGGTGGGAGTACTACACAACCTCGCTGGCCTTGCGTCCCTTGCATTACTTTCACTGGCTCCTGCGTCCCTCGGGAACCCTCGGACTCTCGCTCGGAGTGACGGGCGCGGCCACCATGATCGCGAGCCTTCTGTATCTGCTCCGCAAGAGTCAACTGTCCTGGCAGAAGCTTGGATCGCTCCAGAGCTGGATGGGCTTCCACATTCTCACGGGGCTTCTTGGACCGGTGATTGCGCTCTTTCACGCTGCGTTCATCCCCACGAGCGCGCTGGGGCTTCTGGCCGTGTCGAGCATGCTCCTCGTCGTGGCCTCTGGAATCGTGGGGCGCTACATCGCGGTCTACTTCCCCCACTCCCTCGAGGGCCACGAGCTCAAGTTTGAGGAAATTCGTGGACGTCTCGTAGTCTATCGAAAGAAGCTCTCCGAACTCGGCGTCGACCCAACCCTGCTCCGGATCGATCTCCCTGGCGCACGGGGACGCACCCCCTGGCTCGTAACGTCGTTCCTGAGGGTTCTGTCCGGCGACTGGCAAAGCCGCCGCGAGTTCAAGCGACTAAAAGAAATCGTGAGCTCGAAAGGCTCAATCCACATCCAGACCGAGCTCGTTCTCTTCCTCATCAAGCGCTGGTGCTGGGAACGGCAGTGGCTCGTGCGCTATGGCGAATTCCGCCGTCTCATCAATTCCTGGAGATTTCTCCACCGGTGGCTCGCGATCGTGCTCTTCGTTGCGATCTTCTTTCACGTTGTTGTCGCCTCAAGATTCGGCAACCTCTGGATCCTGGGAGGGCGCAAGTGAAGATCCAGAACCCAAGAGCGCTCCTGATCGTCGGCATCGCGGCCATCTCCATGATTGGCTGGATCTTGATGGTGACGACGCCGATGCCTGACGCGCTGTCGTCTCCTCACCACCGTGTGAGCGAGCTCTCATCGCAAGGAAGCTGTCAACAGTGCCATTCCGAGACAGGCTTGGCCGAGGGCTGCCTCCACTGCCATTCGGAAATCCAGTCCCAGCTCACAACGGGCAAGGGTTACCACGCTCACCTTCTGAAGGGGCGAGACCTCACGTGCGCTGGTTGCCACAAGGAACACTCAGGGACCGACTTTCAGCTCGTGAACCTCAGCTCCTGGGGTGCGCAAGTACCTCGGGCATTCAAGCACCCGCACGTCGAGTTTCAGCTTGAGGGAAAGCACTCTTACCTCGAGTGCGAGGAGTGCCACCAAGCCGAACGGAGGGAAGTCTTCACGCTGCCGGGTTTCAAGAGCTCGCCGCGCATGAAGTCTTTCCTGGGTCTTGACCAGGACTGTCGCACCTGTCACGCCGACGGCCACTCCGGTGGCTTGACTCCCGAATGCGGCAAGTGTCACGGGCAGGAAAGTTTCGAACCTCCGGTTCATTTTGACCATGCGAAGCACTTTGCACTTGTTGGAGGCCACGAGGGACTCGCCTGCAAGAGCTGTCACAAGATTCCTGACATCACCGCGAACGTGGCCGCGCAACGCAAGGACTTCCCCTTCCCTTTCGACGAGGTAAGGGGAAAGGTCTGCGTCGAATGCCACCAGAAGCCGCACCACGCGGCCAGCCTTCAGCGTTGCGAGGACTGCCACTGGGAAAGCGCGCCCCACTGGGAAAGCGCGCTTCAGAACGTCTCGGCAGAGCAACACATGGCGACCGGATTTCGGCTGCTCGGCGCTCACTCGCAGGTGGAGTGCGCGAAGTGCCACCCTCGCGATCTTGCGTTCGAGGACCGTTATCAAGACCCTCAGGCGCCGGGCTACCTGCGCACCGAGGACACATGCCAGGGCTGTCACAAGGACGCACACAAGGGCCAGTTCCAGGAACGGCACTCGCAGTGCCTGGACTGCCACAGTCGGAACCATTTCCGGCCGACCATTTTCGGGCACTCGGCGCATACGGAAAAGTATCCGCTTACGGGGGCTCACGCAGCAGTTGCGTGCGTGGCATGCCACAAGATCGACACGGCCACCGGGGTAAGACAGTTCGTGGGGACAACGCACGTCTGCAAGGACTGCCACGCCTACCCACACGGCGCCCAATTCCAGGCTGAGATCGCGAAGGCTGACTGCACGACATGCCACCTGGGCACGGCTGAATCGTTCCTGATCCGCCCCTTCGATCACGCGACAAGGACAGCCTATCCCTTGATCGGCGCCCATGCGAACGCCCAGTGCAACGACTGCCATGTTGAGTTCCAGGAGGGGAGCGCACAAATCCGCAAGTTCCGTGGCAACCCTCAGGAGTGTGACGGCTGTCACCGTGACATCCATCGGGGGCAGTTCCAGAAAGACGGAACGCTTTGCAGCGCATGCCACCCCTCATTCGACACTTGGTCGAAACTATCCTTCGACCACAACACGATGTCCCGCTTTGCGCTCGAGGGCGTCCACGCCTCGGTGGCATGTAGCCGCTGCCATCTGAGCGTGAAGGTTCCCGACGGCGCCGAGATCATTCAGTACAAGCCGCTCGGAGTGGAGTGTAGAGACTGTCATGAGATTATCCCTGGCTCAAATCCAACCACTGTTCGCTAGGGCCGCCTGCGCGGTCTTGCTCCTCGCCTGGACGCTCCTGAGCGTCCAGTGCGAAACCGTGCTTCCGCGTCAGAGCTGGAATCTTGAGTGGGGAACGATGGTCCCCCACACCAAGTTCCCCGGTGACTGCGGCATCTGTCACGTTCCCGAGCGGTGGGACATCATTCGTGACGATTTCGAATTTGACCATGCGATGGAAACCGGATACGCGCTCGAGGGCGCGCACAAGGTCGCGGCGTGCCTGAGGTGTCACAACGACCGCGGACCCGTCCAGGCCTATCTGGCGCGGGGCTGCGGCGGTTGCCACGTTGATTTTCACCAGGGGAGCCTCGGGCTCGATTGCACGAAGTGCCACAACGAGGATCACTGGAATCCGATCGGCTTGATTCTGGACCATGCCCGCACGCGATTCCCGCTCACGGGGCCGCACGCCGTGGCCCCCTGCGAGAGCTGCCACGAACGGGCCACCGTGGGCGAGTTCCGTGGAGCCCAGGTCGAGTGCCACTTCTGCCACCAGGAGGAGGCGGCGCGTGCCGTGCCGAACCACGTGATCAACGGATGGCAGCGCGATTGCACCCGCTGCCACAACCATCTCACCTGGGCCCAGGCTCCCGGCTTCAACCATGACAACTTCTTTCCGCTCACGGGTGCTCACTTGAACCTGAGTTGTCTCCAGTGCCATCCCGGCGGTCGTTTCGTACCCATCTCGCCGCTGTGCTTCTCTTGCCACCAGCAAGATTACATCGCGGCTCCGAACCACGTGGCGGACGGGTACTCCACCAACTGCACGGACTGCCACAACACGGTTGCCTGGAAATGAAACCGAGAATTTACATCCTGATCTACGCGACAGCGCTGAGCATGACTCTCGCTCTGCACTCCGGCGCGTCTGCGGATGAGGCCACAATCGAGTGCCAGATTCTCTACGAGATTGCCGATGGCTTCTATGTCAACGTCGGCGGGCAGTCCCGTGTAGTCAAGGGCTCAATTGGCCTTCTCTCCCGAGGTGGACAGCCCATTGCACGATTCGAGGTTGTGACAGTCTCGAAGGAGTCGTCATTTCTCAGGCTCTCGGGCCCAAGGCCAAAGGAATTTCCTGCGCCGGGCGAGGCCATCACGCTGACCATGACAGAGCTTGCCACTCAACCTGGCGCCGACCAACGGCAGACTTCGCCGACGTTGAAGAACCGGGCCTCGGGCGGCGAATCGGAAACGGTGCCGCTGTCACCGGGGCAGGTGAACGCGCCCGCCATTCCGAACAACGCCAGGGCGGGCCAGCTTCCCGCCACCGACGCGGATGGCAAATTCTTGCCGCTCCTCGCGCCAGATGGCAGCAAGATCGGCGCCTTCACGGATGCCTACAACATCTCGCAGGGCCAGGTCTCGGTCCGACAGGCGCTTCAATTCACTCCGGGAAACGACCTAAATTACTTCGCAACACATTTTCGCACATCGGGCAGCCTGGAGCGCATTGAAGCCACACCGTGGGCATTTGAGTGGTCCGGCGACATTTCCTATCGCGACGGCAAGGCCTACAAGGATGTCGATAACTATCAGGAGCCTCGCTTTGAGCTCTATCGCCTGGCGGTCTTCCGCAAGTTCGACGACCAGAGCTGGGTGCGGATTGGACGATTCCTCTCCCGGGAACTGCCGAGTGTGGGCTATCTCGACGGTGCGCAGGGCGAATGGGTACTGAACCCCTTTTTCCGCCTGGGCGGAATGTTCGGCTTCAAGCCGCAACGTCGCGGCCTCGAGATGTCTGTAAAGGAGCCCACCAACGTCGTCTACTTCACGGCCCGCACGGAGGAGCAGCGCGAGGCCTCATACACGGGCACGTTCGGGCTCCTCAACTCCATGTGGAATGGTACGCCGGATCGGCTGGCGTTCCTTGCAGAGCAGACACTCCGCTGGGAAAAACTGGCCGTTCTGTCGTCATCCGAGCTGGACTTCGACATCGGCGGCGCCGAGGTGAACGAAGGGCCCCGCCTGACTCGACTCGACCTCGTCGCCAGCTATCCAATCTTCGACCACACCACCGTACGGGCAGGTCTCGACCGCTTCGAGAAACCCGACACTGAAGCCGAGCGCATGACCGTGCCCGCCTTGACACTCGAAGACCTGGAGTTCTTCCACCGTGCCTACACTCGGGCCTGGCTTGGCGGTTCGCACACTCTCGGTGCCGGTTATCGCCTGAGCGAGGAAGTGTCCATCATGGACGCAGAAGTAAACGGCGGCTCCTTCCGCTGGAACGTAAGTCTCACGAAAGCAGGCTTGCCGCTCCTTCCGGCGGGCTAGAACGCTACAGTGACGGTCTACAACCTCGTTGGCGACGATATCGAAGGCTACGGCGGGCGCCTCTCCGGACACATCCCCTTCCCGGGGCACCGGTTTTCTCTCCAGCCGACGGTTGCTTTCCGTTACCTCCGCTCCGACATTCTGGGCAAAGACGAATTCACCGTGTCGGACATCGGCTGCCATGCCTACTACATCTTCAACAAGGCCTGGTCGGCCTCAGGTGGCATTGCCTATACCTACACCGAGGAAGTCCAACGCCTCTTCTTCGACTTCGCCGTCACGTTCAAGTGGTGAAGAGGGCCAGGAGCGCACCCGGGGCCTGTACTCTGACACCACACGCCGTGTCAGAATACCCTACACAGGGCGATACTTCTCGCAGTCGCTGGCAAGGCGCTTTTCCACAACCGTGGCATTTCTCCGTGGTCCACGTGGCCCCAAGAGCCCCGGGCATTCACCTCGAAAGCAAGCTGGGACCGTGAGTAAGGACGTCAGGGCAAGTCAGGCAGGAAGTTTGCCGGTTCCAGCATTCAGCGTTTGTCACAACCGACAGACACGGGAGCGGATCGATGCGGCTCCAGAATGTATTCACAACACTCTTGTTATGGGCCAGCACTGCGTCGCTTTCAGGCTGCTGGAAAGGTGACTCGGACTCCAATGGAGAGCCCACTGTCTCCGTCGCCAAGGCCGAGTCTTGCATGAAGTGCCACAACGGCGGCTCGGCCGATGACTACTCAGGCCCTGGCCTCGAGAATCCGCACCCATTCCCGGGCGCAGCCACGCTCAAGTGCACGGAGTGCCACGGCGGAGACGCCTCGAATGGCTCCAAGTCTGGAAGCCACATTCCGCCTCCGCCGGAGATCGGCGACAACAAGAATCTCGAGGACGATGCGCACGCGTACTTCAACCGCTTGACGCTCGCCGGAATCGACAAGTTCCCGGACTACGTCGTCGGCGGCCAGACATACTCGGCCCTCGATTACTTGCAGTTCATCCAGCCCGGCGATCTGCGCGTCGTCACCCAAGGCCGAAGCTGCGGCAAGTGCCACGCGCAACATTCGGAGGCTTCGGCGAGCAGCCCCCTCGCCACCGCAATGGGCATCCTGTCGAGCTCCATGTACACGCTCGGACTCCCGAATGCGGTCCCAGAAAACGCTGGACTCTACAGGGACACGGCATCGGACTACTCATTCCGGGCTGTGGCAGACGCGAACTTCATCCATGATCCCACCAAGGTCGGCCCCGTTCCGCGGCTCATGGAAAGTCCCGTCTACAGCGTCTTCGGCGCGATTGGCGCCGACGCGATCTTCAACAATCCCGCCTACGACGCCGCAAACCTGAACAACGACGTCAACGCTGACAACTCCGTCATTGCCGGCTCGCCGCTCGCCAATCTTTTCCACGAGCAGGTGTCGTTCACCTGCGGAGATTGCCACCTGGGCAGCTCCGGCGCCAACAACCGCTACGGAGACTTCCGCTCTTCGGGCTGCACCGCCTGCCACATGCGCTACAGCTCGGACGGTCGCAGCCATTCGAGCGACTCCAACATCAAGAAGAAGGAGCCGAGGAATCCCGACGCGATCGAAGCTCCGGAGCGCCCCCATGTGCAGCGCCACCTGATCAAGAGCGTCGCCCAGACGCTGGCGACTGGCGAGACCGTCACGGGGATCGACGACTACACCTGCGCCGGCTGCCATCAGGGCTCGAACCGAACCGTGCTCCAGTACTGGGGCATCCGCCTTGACCAAAACGCCGACCTCGTCCGCAGGGTGCAGTACCCCGCGAACCCGGTGAGGTTCAAGACCACCCACAATGACACGCGGCTCTACGACCCCGATGTGGGGAACAACACCTTCAACGGGCGCAATCCGAACCAGTACATTCTCGAAGAGGACTACGACGGCGATGGCAGGGACGATACTCCGGCCGATGTGCACTACGATGCGGGCCTGGGCTGCATCGACTGCCACGGTACGCACGATGTGCACGGCGGCAAGGTCGGCGACCCCGCCGGCACCCCGATCCTGAGCCGGCAAGAGCAGGCAGTGGGAGTCCGCTGCGAGAGCTGCCACGGCACCATCGACGCCTATGCCGAGACGCAGCCATGCACAACGTACGATGGACTCGACGCCGAATGCGCCAAGGACGCGGAGAACAACCCACTGCGCAACGTGACAAAGCATGCGAATGGAAACTACTACTTGAAGAGCCGTCTCGACGGCCGCATCCACTACGTCAAGCAAACGAAGGATGTCGTCGCCAACTCGGGCAAGTTGCACCCAACCAGCAGCTCACCGATCTACAACGCAATGGCCTCCTACGCCATGGGAAGGGCCGATAACGACCCCTCGAACGGCATCGGCCCCCAGCAGACAGGCTCCGGCCTCGTGGCCTCCGGCTTCGCGCATGGGGACAGCATGAGCTGCGTATCTTGCCATGCCGCGTGGACGAATAACTGCATCGGCTGCCACTTGCGAGGCGAGTACAACACAGGAAACAACTTCAGCAACATCACGGGCGAGCGCATCGTGTACAAGCAAGCCAACGCCGACTTCACCTATCAGACGCCGGTGCCCTTCCAGCTCGGTGTGAGCACGCACAACGACATCAGCGTCATGAGCCCAAATACACTGGTCTTCTATGGTTGGGAGGACCGCCAAAACAACAACTCGCGCGTCTTCTCCTTCACCGACCGGACCGGCTTCGGCAACAACCCGGGCTCTGGCGGCCAGGGACAGTTCCCGGCTCTTAGCCACAACGTCATGATGCCTCACTCGATCCGCGGCAAGGTCTCATCGACGAAGGAAGGACCGCGCTACTGCGTGGCATGCCACCTGACGGAAGAAGCCATCTCCAACTACGCGAGTGAATACGACGCGTTCCGCAACGCTCTCGCCACCAACGATTTCGCCTCGCTAGATTTCGACCTGCTCAAGCAGCACATCGGCCAGAACCCCGGCAACCAGCTCAACTCTCCCTTCTGGGTCCACATGGTCTCGGGCCTTGGCTCGGGCCTCTGGCTCTTCGACGAGAACGGCTGCCCGGTGAACCCTCTGGATAACAACGCAAACCGCGTCGGCTGCAACGGTAGCTCGCCGGCTGCGATCTACGACCTGAGCCGCGTCGCCCTGAACCTCGACCGAATCGTGGAGGAGACCGGCGTCGCAAGCAGCTCGAACAACCACGCGCTCCTGGGCGGCATCACCTCGGACAAGCGGGACGGATCCTCGAACCCGGGCTTCGCGGGCCCCCTCGGCGCGCGAATCATCCGCAAGTTAAGCGATCCAGTCAACGGCGTCGTGCTCGATTCCTGGATCGACGCCAACGGCCAACTCCAGGGCGACGCCGCGACCCACGTGACGCCCTGAGGTGTCACCATCTGCACGTCCCGTGCGACCAGTACCTCCCCGCAAGACCAGGGTGGCACTGGTCGCCGTGGGCCTGGGCTCCAACGGATCCTCCTGGCCGTTTCCGCCGGGGGACAACTTCGTGACTCTGTGATAGAATCCGGCCCGGATGCGCAGCGTTGAGGTGACCTTTCCCGAAGGAGTGCGGGAGTTCCTCCGAAATACGATCCGTTCCGCCAGCGGCAACGAGGTCTTTTTTCTAGCACGGGTCGAGTGGTCCGATCTTGCCACCCAGCCGGTTGCAACGGTAACCGACCTGGACGTCCTCGCCCGCGGCAATGCTTCCAGCGTGCCCGCCGTGATCCACCGGGCTCAGGGTTGGCACCTCGCCATTCACAACCACCCGAGCGGACGTCTTGAGCCGTCCGACGCAGATATGGTCGTGGCGACCGAACTCGGCGGGCGCAGCATTGGCTTCGCGATCATCACCAATGAAGCAGATCAGCATTACATCGTCATCCCTCCATTTCCAGACGACCAGAAGCTCGAGCGTGTCGATCCCGAGGAGGTGCGGCAGATCTTCGCCCGGGGGGGTCCGCTGTCCCAGGGTCTCGATGGATTCGAGACTCGCGAGGGGCAGCTCAACATGGCCCTCGAGGTCACAAGAGCCCTGAACGAGGACCGAATCGCCGCTCTCGAGGCCGGCACCGGGGTTGGCAAGAGCTTCGCATACCTTGTTCCAGCGATTCTCTGGGCCGTTCGCAATCGACAAAAGGTCGTCGTCTCCACGGGGACGATCAACTTGCAGGAGCAGCTCACTGGCAAGGATCTGCCGCTTCTCGAGAAGATCCTGCCCGTCAAGTTTCGATTTGCGCTGATCAAGGGACGTGGAAACTACGCTTGCAAACGAAAGCTCGAGGAAGCCCGGAGCGACCTCAAGAACAGCACACTCGTCGTCGATGAGCCCACCCGTCAGCTTCAAACTCTCGTCGAGTGGGCCGGCGCCTCCAGGACTGGCAGCCGATCGGAGCTTGGCTGGATCCCGCCTTCTGTGGTGTGGGAGCAGATCATGTCGGAGACGGACAAGTCCTTGAAGACCCGCTGCCCACACTACTCGGAGTGCTTTTATTACTCAGCGAAGCGCCGGGCGGGAACCGCCGACATCATTGTTGTAAACCACCACCTCCTCTTCGCCGACTTGGCGGTTCGCCGCGAGACCGAGAATTACACCGAACACCTCGTGATCCCGCCTTACCGAAACGTCATCTTCGACGAGGCGCACCATCTCGAAGACGTCGCCAGTGAGTATTTCGGCCTCCGCTTCTCGCAAATTGGCATTCGTGCCCGGCTGGCTCGGCTCGTCTCGACCCAGGACTCGAACCGCGGCGTGATCCCCGTGCTCGCCAGGCGAGTGCGCGGCATGGGGGATCCGATGGCGGCAGACCGAATCGAGGAGGTCTACAGGCCAACCATCGCCGAGGTGCGTGAGCGAGTCGAAGACCACTTCCACGAAATTGAGGAGCTGCTCATTCAAGCGGGAACGCATCACAGCTCCGCTTCACGTTCGCAGAGCGTGGTGGAAGACTCGACGCCGCCGGGCGCATCCTACCCAGATGTGTTTCAGCTTCGCTACAAGCCCGGCGCGGAGCGCGAGGAGCTCTGGAGTGCCATCAGCGCAAAACTCGCTGAAGCTCGAGAGGACCTCGGGCGGCTACTCGCCGTCAATCAGCAGGCACTCGACATCCTCGATCGCTCGCGACTCACCGAGGAGCAAGTGGAGGCGCAGTCGCTCGAGCTCGAGTCGTTCGGAACACGGCTCCAGGCTCTGCTCTCCGACATCGAGCGATTCCGGGACTTCGAGGAGGAGGGCTTTGTGCGATGGGTTTCGACACGTCCAGGCCGGTGGCGACGCGAAGGAAGCATTGTTGAGTTTGCGACGGCCCCGATTCGCGTGGGGGAGTCGCTCAAGGGCTCGGTCTACGATTTCATGCGCTCCGTCGTTCTGACGTCCGCAACTCTTTCGGTAGCGGGAAAAGCCGACTTCATCGCCGACCGCCTTGGCCTTTCCTTGGCTAACCCGGACCGCTTTGCCTTCGCAGAGTACCCGTCACCGTTTGACTACGAGACTCAGGCCATCACCGCGATCCCGACCGACTTTCCGCTCCCCGAGTCCAGGGACTTCGCGCCTGGCGTCCCGGAAGCCACTTACGAGATTTTGAAGGCGACGCAAGGGCGGGCCTTCGTCCTCTTTACATCCTATTCGCTGCTCAAGAGAACCTACGCGGCCGTAGCGGACCGGCTCCGTGCCCTCGGCCTCAAGCCCGTCGCACAGGGCGAGGCTCCGCGTTCTGATCTCCTGACCCGCTTTCGCACGGGGCGGATGGCCCGACCGGGGCTGGCGGCCTACCAATCCGCCAAATGGGCGGTCACCGGCTACTCCGGCGTGCTGACCCAGGAGGTGGCGCCATTGGGTATCAAG
>SXIK01000109.1 GCA_005772855.1 Planctomycetia bacterium
GTCGCCATTGCCAGGGCGCTCGCCATGGATCCAGAGGTGATGCTCTTCGATGAGCCCACAAGCGCCCTCGACCCGCGCATGACGGGCGAGGTCCTCGCGGTGATGAGTGACCTTGCGAAGGACGGTCTCACGATGGTCGTCGTGACTCACGCAATGGGTTTCGCCCGCAAGGCCGCGAGCCGGGTACACGTCTTCCATGAGGGACGTGTGCTTGAGTCGGGGTCACCGGATGCCATCTTCGGCGAACCGCGGGAACTCGTCACGAGAGAGTTCCTGAAGATGGCGGTCGTTGAGTAGCGCTGCCTTTCAGAACTTGAACCCAAGGTTTGTCGCAATGCCGATGTCGGCCGAGCTTGTGAAGGGGTGTAAGTTTTCCACAATGCTCAGATCGAGGGTGAAACCATCGAGGTACTCCACCTTTTAGCCCTCCGACAAGATAGTTGCGTTTCCTGCTGAGCAGAACCGGCCGATCGAGGAGTGGGGTGTAGTTCATGGACTGTAAAATCAGTGAGACCCTCTTTCCCAGCTCGATCTCGGCTCCGACGACGGCCTGATATCCCTCACGCTCGTAGTGAATGCCCTGCGTCGTCGAATCGGTGAAGTAGGTGCCTCCAAGCACTGCATAAAGGTAAAGCCCGTCGAAGACGCTCTTGGAGAAGCCCAGGGCCAATCCCACGCCGACGCCGCTCTAGCCGAAATCATTGGCCGAGGTGGGCAATGCCATGAGCCCTTCCAGGCTCACGGCGGGGTACCAACAGGCCCCCGAGTGAACATTCCAATGAGACTTGAGGACCATGTCGCCGAGTCCTACCCCTCGGTCGAGCTCAGCCACGGCGCCACCAGGCTCGTGGATCGAGATCTCGTATTCATTTCGGCCCCGCATGGAGCGATCGCCATCGCCGAAGTTGAAGGCATCGTGAAAGCCGTCAATGACCGGATCGAGCACTCCGGAGTCCCGGGCGTGAACGGGGATCTCGGCGCCCACATAGAAGTCGTCGGCCAGTGCGTACCAGCCACCCAGAGTGAGGCGGTAGGTTTCGGCGTCGATCACGAACGTGTCTTCGTGGAGGAAGCTGTTGGCCCAGTTCAGGGAGAGCTCGAACTTGCCCTGGCCAGCATTCATGACCTCGAGGGTATCCAGCGGGAGCTGAAGGTGGAGGCCGGCGAAGGGCAACGATCCCTCAAGTCGAGCAGACCGCGGCCCGAGGGATCGCGTGGCGAGGCGTCCCCTGCTCCTGGCTGCCGGCTCTCCATCTCCTCCGGAGACTGCTGTGTTCCTGGCTCTCGCAAGGATTGCTGTGCCCCGGCGGCTCCGAGCCCCAGTCCGAAGATTGAAACTGAGAGGAAGATCGCGAGCCGCAACATGGAGGAGGATGATATCGTAGTGCTGTGTTGGCGTCCTCACTGTTCCACTTTCCACGCTGAGTAGATTCGGAGCTGATCGTGAAGACCGTTGGCCTGCCCATCATCTTCTGTGTGTTGGTGGCGCTATCGTGCTCTCTCCTGGCCCGGGAGTCGATCCGGGTTGGGATTATCGGCCTCGATACGTCGCACGTGATCGCATTCACGGAAATTTTGAACGACGAGAACAACCCGAATCACGTTCCAGGCGCCAGGGTGGTGGCTGCAGTTCCTGGAGGATCGCCCGATATCCCGGCGAGTACCTCGCACGTTGAAGGCTACACGAAGGAGCTTCGCGAGCGGTTCCAAGTCGAAATCGTCAGTGACATTTCGGCTCTTTGCGCCAAGGTCGATGCCGTGCTGCTTGAAAGCGTCGACGGCCGCCCGCATCTCAACCAGCTTCGGCCGGTGATTGCCGCGAGGAAGCCAGTTTTCATCGACAAGCCGCTCGCGGGTAGCCTCAAGGACGCGCTCGAGATCGCCCGACTCGTCAAGGATTCAGGCGTACCCTGCTTCAGCGCATCGAGCCTTCGCTTTTTTCCGGGAGTAACTCGGCTGAAGCACGACCCCGGAGTTGGATCGATTCTTGGCTGCGACGTCCAGTCACCCTGTGCCACAGAGCCGCACCATCCCGATCTTTACTGGTACGGAGTTCACGGCGTCGAGATGCTCTTCATGCTCATGGGGCCAGGATGCGATTCCGTGACGCGGGTTGCCTCGGACAACTACGACATTGTCGTGGGGAAATGGGCGGACGGACGGCTCGGTACCTTCCGTGGAATTCGCAAGGGCGCGCAGCCATTTGGGGCGACCGTATTCGGCGAGAAACGCGTGAAGGCGTCAGACCCGATCGATGGCACGCTCTACAGCCACCTGGTTCGAGAGATTGTTCAATTTTTCGTGTCCGGAGTACCGCCGGTGCGCATGGAGGAGACGGTCGAGACAATCGCTTTCATGTCGGCAGCCGATGAGTCCAAACGGAGGGGTGGCGTCCCCGTAAAGATTGCGGACGTGATGGCCTCGCCGCCCAGGGAGAATACACCGCCATGAGTAGATGGAGCTTTGACTTCGTGGGTTGGGTTGTGTGTGTCAGCGCGCAATGGCTCTCTGCTGACGAGGTGCAGCCGTCGAGCATTGCCATCGGCCCGGCTCGCCTCGTCATCGCGAGGGATGGGGTGACTCTGGTTCGCGAAGGCGAGAGGCCGTTTCCGCTCTCGAGCATTGCGGACCTCTTGAAGGAGTTTCCAGGGCTTCAGGGGTCGTTTGACGTGGAAATGCCGGCCCCACGGCCTGGGTCGAAGGTTGTCACGATGGAGGCTCGAAAGGGGCGAAGAGACTCCACCGCCACGATCTCCCAGGGAGAAATTCGCGCTCTCGAGCTCGTCCGGTACCTCGCCGATGCCACCGGGTTGCTGGTGCTTTACGACTCGGCTGACAACTCCGTCCTTGAGCGAAGAATTGTGGTGGCAGCGCCGACGCGAGCCGGTGTTGAGGTGGTGAGGGCGATGCTGGAGGCGAACCGCATCCGCGTGACGGAGTCATCATCGGGAGCCGAGGGACGTGTGCTCAGGGTGGAGTCGATGGAGGCGCCCCAGGGGCACCTCGAGCCGAAGCCGGTGCCGATCTTTGAGGTGAAGGATGGCCGTGGTGCGTCTTCAGGCTCCGAGGCGACCGTCCGGCGCGTGGCGAAGGGCCCGAAGGACGGGCCGGTCCGGCTTGCTGGAATGGTCCTCGAGGAGGTCCCAGAGATTTTGAGATCCCAGCTCGCTCTCGACATTGGCCGTGGTGTCCTCGTGGCCGAGCTCGACGAGGCCAGCGTGAAGGAGAACCGAGCGCTTTCCGTTCTGAAACGCTTCGACTTGATTACCCACGTGGGGGACCGCGGCATTCACACGCCTCGAATGTTCGTTGAGGCTCTCAACGAGCTGCCGAAGGGCTCCACCTTCCAGTACCGTATTATTCGAAAAGGCACGACAACCATTCTCCTGGCCGAAAAGCGATAGGCTGTGAGAATCAAGGCCGATCGCACGTAGAATTGCAAACCCTCGGACGATCGTCACGCGCTCGGTGAGACTCCTTGGGGTATCGGAGGGGAATCGAGAGAGTTCTTCGAGCCAAACATTTCAAGGCGAGGGACTTGTCAGTGAAGCAGTACCGAATGGAGCAACTCCCGGGGATGGCTCTGTTTCTTGGATGTGCAGCGCACCAGCTCCGGGGTCTCGTGGGGTCAAGCATCAGGGACAGCGTGACTCGCCATCGATACGTGACAGGATACGCTCGGCCTCTTTCTCATCAATCACCACAAATTTTCCCTCACTGGCCTCGTGCGCAAGAACTTCTGCGTTGGCGATGTCAAACCACCAAGCATGGAGTTTGAGCTGGCCGGTACGGATTTGGTCCCGGATTTCGGGATAAGTACGCAGATTTTCCAGTTGGTGGAGCACGTTGAGTTGGGAAAGGTGATTGAGTAAGGAGAGCGTTGAATTCATCCTCACACCACTCTGGAATTCCTTGAGCGTCGATTGGGCGTGCTGGAGCCAGGCACGTAGGTGGACGGCAGGATTCGAGCCTTGCTCCTCCAACAGCGCGCGTATGGCACCGCACTCGGAGTGGCCACACACAATGATGTCCTTGACCCTGAGTGTGAGAGTGGAGAATTCTATCGCCGCGGCCTCGGAGACATCGCCGACAGAGAGCCCGTCCGCGCCACACGGAGGGATAATATTTCCCACGTTACGCACGACGAAGAGATCTCCGGGCTCCGTGGAGGCGAACAGGTTGGGGACAACGCGGCTGTCTGAGCAGGCGATGAAGAGGGTGTCGGGGGATTGGCCGAGCGCCAGGCGCCCGAAGGTTTCCTTGTAGCCGGGGCGAACGTTCTTGCGGAAATCAACAATTCCATGTAGGAGCTTCTTCATGACGGGGCAGAGCCTCTTGTGGGGATTTCATGGTCACGGGTTGGAATTCGGTCTCCTTGAGGAGCCTTCCAACTCCTGGGAAACACTCGGTGCGTGGTGTGCGAGATTCAAAAACGCTCGATCCACCCCCGGTTCTGGTATTTCATGGAGAGGAGCGCCTCAAGGTCGGGGATGGGCGAGGTCACCGCTTCGGCCTCCGCCCCCCAGGCAGCCGCGATCCGGCGCTTCAGCTCGTCGACGGGCAAGTCGAGGTTGCGCACGAACTCACTGTGGGGTCTCCGGGCCCGATAGTCGGGCTGCTTTTCTGGCTCGCGCAGATAGCGTGGAATCAGACCGAGGTCGAAGCTCCACAGGAGGGTGCCGTGGTGCAGAATTGCCCGGCGTGTGCGTTTCTGCGCGTTGCCTGAAAATTTCACGCCACCCAGTGCCAGGTCGGAGGTGCCGTGCTGTCGGGCGCCTTCGACCCCGATAGCCCTGGCGACGCACCCGAGAATGATCCGGTAGCTTCGCGTGACGTCCCTCAGCTCCGATCGTTGATCGATGGAAAGGACGAGCGTGTAGTTGAGCGATCCGGGTCCTTCCAGCACGGTCCCGCCACCCGACGCGCGCCGGAGGATCGGCACACCGTCTCGAGCGCAGGCTTTGACTTCGACGTCCTCAAGGAGCTTCGCGGAGACTCCGAGCGTGACGAAATGGATGGAGCTCTCCCAGAAACGCAGGCACTCGGTCGGTTCAAGGTTGGATTGCAATGCTCGATCGTGTGCGAGCAGCAAGGCCTCGTCCAGGGCGAGGTTCTCGGCGGGGGAGCGGAGTGTGAGGTCAAGCAGGCGGAGCATGTTGAGACTTCAGAATACTACCGGTTTGGGCCCTCGGGCGGGAGAGCCACCGGGTTGGACAACCCAAATGGTCCGCGGTACTTTTCACGGTCACCAGGACCCTGTACAGTAGTTGGCATGTGGATTCACAAGAAACGCGCATGGGAGCTTCCGGGGAGTGCAATGACTCCGGAGAGGGTCTACTGGAATCGTCGAGAGTTCTTGCAGCGGGCGGGTTTCACGGGGCTGGGTTTGCTTGGAGCCTCGCGTCTCCCCGCCCAGGATAAGGACGCAAAGCCTGCTTCGAAGAAGGACGATACCACGGGGGGGCTCTACCCGGCCAGGCGGAACGAGAAGTTCACGCTCGATCGGCCGCTTACGGATGAGAGTGCCGCGACGAGCTACAATAACTTTTACGAGTTCTCGTTCGAGAAGAGTGCTCCGGCCCGCCTGGCTCAGCAGATGGTAGTCAAGCCCTGGACTCTCGAGGTTACGGGTTTGTGTGCCAAGCCGAAGACCTACGACCTCGAGGACCTGCTGAAGCGCATGCCGTTCGAGGAACGCCTTTACCGTTTCCGCTGCGTCGAGGCGTGGTCCATGGCAGTGCCATGGACCGGCTTTCCGCTCTCGAAGCTGCTGGATGAGGTCGAGCCGCTCTCCACTGCAAGACACCTCCGCTTTGTGACTTTTCTCAAGCCCGAGTGGGCCCCAAACCAAAGGAGTGATGAGTACCCGTGGCCCTACTTCGAGGGGCTCACGATGGCGGAGGCTCGTAATGAGCTCTCAATGCTCGTGACCGGGGTTTATGGCAAACCTCTCCCGAACCAGAACGGCGCTCCGATCCGCTTGATCGTCCCGTGGAAGTACGGATTCAAGAGCGCCAAGTCGATCGTGAAGATCGAGCTCGTCGAGAAGCAGCCGCCGACATTCTGGAACACACTCATTCCTGGCGAGTATGATTTCACCGCCAATGTCAACCCAAGCGTGCCGCACCCCCGGTGGTCCCAGGCGACCGAGCGCACGATCGACACGGGTGAACGTCGCCCGACGCTCCTGTACAACGGCTACGCCGAACAGGTGGCCAAGCTCTACGGCTGATACACCACTTGGGGTTGCGCGGTGAGCCGAAAGAGGTCTCACGCTCTCGGGAAACCTTGCGGTGAGGGATCCCGGGGCCAGTGGGCCACTCGCCAGAGGTAGAGCGAGGCAACGCTCCGGTAAGGTGACCAGCCACCGGCGATTTCTTCGATCGCCCGAGGCTTGAGCTTGCGACCCACGACGCGCTCGACCGCGTTCCTGAGCGCCAGGTCACCGACCGAAAAAACGTCGAGCCTCCCCAGCGAGAAGATCAGGAACATCTCGGCAGTCCATCGACCCACTCCGGGCAAGTGAGTCAGGCGTGCGATCACTTGCTCATCCTCGAGAATGCCGAGCCTTGCCCTTGCGAGCGAGCCGTCGTGAAACTCACGGGCCAACGAGCGCAGGTACTGCGCCTTGCGCTCGCTCAGCCCACATGCCCGGAGGCTTGCGGGTTCCATCTGGAGTAGCTGGGCCGGATCGGGGTTGAGCATCGGGAAGAAAAGGTTGACGAATCGCAGATGGATGGCCCTTGCCGCCTGCGCGCCCAGTTGCTGCGAGATGATCGACCGGCAGAGGGCGCCGAAGCGGTGCCGGTGTCGTCGTAGCTCGACTTCCCCGATATGCTGTATCCAAGTTCCAAGGCGAGGATCGCGCCGGCGCAGTTCGTCCGCTCCCTGGCGCAGCGATTCACGCGTCAGCCGCAGGATCCCCTTCACCTGACTTCGTCCGTCGGTACGAGGCGTTTCAACCCCGCCTCAATCTCCTCACCACTGCCCAGGGCAACAACGGAGTCGATCTCACCTTGTAGCTTTGAGATCTCGCAGCCGGCAAGGGTCCTCTTGATCTCGGGAATTGCCTCCGGCGTGATGCTCAAGGTGTCAATTCCAAGGGCCACGAGCGCCATCGCGATTCTCGGTCGGCTGGCGATCTCGCCACAGAGAGCGACTTTCTTTCCGTGTTTGTGTCCTGCCTGGATCGTTCGACGAATCAGGCGAAGGACCGCGGGGTGATAGGGGTCGTTGCTAGTGCCGGCCCGGGCGTTCTCCCGGTCCACGGCCAATGTGTACTGGATGAGGTCGTTCGAACCGATCGAAAAGAAGTCGACCTCCTTCGCCAACTCTTCCGCGATCTCGACGGCGCCAGGCACCTCGATCATGGCGCCAATCGAGGGTTCTCGGTTGACGTCTGCATCATCAATCTCGTCCACGGCCCGATGAATGTGGCCGAGCGCAGTCCTTAGCTCGACGAGCGAGCTCACCATGGGGATCAGGATGCCAATGTGCCTCCTTCCTGCCGCCCGCAGGAAGGCTTGAACCTGATCTCGAAGCACGCCGGGATTTTCGAGCAGCACTCGAATCGAGCGAAAGCCGCGGAATGGGTTGCGATCGGGTTCGAGCCCGCCGTGGGCGAGAAACTTGTCGCCTCCGAGGTCAAGAAGGCGGAAATGGACGGGACCCTCGGGGAAGTACTCGAAGGCTTTCGAATAGATCCGCACTTGCTCCTCCCGGGTGGGGAAATCCTCCCGGATCATGAAGGGGAACTCGGTGCGATAGAGGCCGATGCCCTCCGCGCCGTTTTGGCGAGCGGAGGCCATGTCTGCGGCGACGCCGACGTTCGCCTGGAGCGACACGCTCACCCCGTCCTTCGAACGGGCGGGCAAGTTGCGGTAGCGGAAGCTCCTGAGGCGCCGGGTCTTGAGTCGCTCCACATCGTCCTCATACTGGCGAAGTGTCTGCTCGGAAGGCCCGACGATTACCTTGCCGGCGCTGCCGTCGATCAACAGACGGTCGCCGGAGCGGACCAGGAGGACGATGTCGACGAGTCCAGTGACGGCAGGGATGCCCATGGAACGAGCGAGGAGAGCGCCGTGAGACGTTGGGCCACCGCGCTCGGTGATGATTCCCCTTGCGCCTTCGGCCTTCAACTCGACGACGAGCGAAGGCGGAATGCCCCGGGCGACGACGATCTTCTCGCTCATCGGGAAGCTCGTTTGTTTCTCGGTGAGGAGCTGACCCAGGAGACGGCTGCGGAGATCCCGGATGTCTTCCACGCGATCCTGGATATAGGGATCGGCCACGTTCTGCAGCTTCTGGCCAAAGAACTCGAGCGCGTCATGGATGGCCTCTGGCGCCGGGGTGTCCTGCCTCAAGGCGAAGGAGATGCGCTCGAGGAGGACGGAGTCGTTCAGGAGGAGCATGTGGGACGAGAAGATGAGCGCATGTTCCTCTCCAGCCTCTCGCTCGGCTGCTTGCTGAATCCTGAGAATGTCTCGTTTCGTCCCCTCAAAAGCCTCCTGAACTCGCTTCAGCTCGTTCTCATATCCTTGAAAGGATGCTCCACTGACCTCACACGCCAGGTCAAGGGATCCACGAAAAAGCGCCACTCCATCTGCAATTCCCGGCGACGCCGGGCTCCCGACCAATGTGAGTTCCTTCTCCTTCTCCCGGGGGCTGACCTGGCCAGTCGTTCGCCAGGAGCGTACCTCTCTGAGATAAGTGTCGCCCGCATCACCCCGATCCAGAGCATCGATTAGCCGGGCGTTTTCGACGACCCCCACGAGTTGGCCCGCAATGGCCTGCAGGTTCTGGATCTCCTCCTGGCGATAGGCTCGACGCTCTCGAGTTTGCACCACAATGGCGCCGACGGGGCGGTTACGAATCGCCAGGGGTACTCCCAGGAACGAGTGGAACTGCTCCTCCCTTGTCTCCGGGAAGTAGCGGAAGCCTGGATGGCTTGACGCGTCCTCCACCGCGAGGGATCTTAGCTCCTTGACGACGGTTCCTGTAAGGCCCTCGCCCAGCGCGAGCGTGACCTTGCCGAGGGCCGCCTTGTCGAGGCCCTGAGTTGCCATCAGCCGGAGTCGGTGGTCCTTGGGGTCGATCAGGTAAATTGAACAGACGTCGCTGCCCATCTCCCGGGCCACAAGCTCGACTGCGTTCTGAAGGATCTCCGTGAGCGAGTGGGACCGCTGGATAACGAAGCACATTTCGTGGGCGATATTCATTTGGGGCGCATGGTACGCGATGGGTTAAGAGGGCTGATAGCCCGTGGGCCAATCAGTGGACGGCATTCTTTTTCAGCAGGGTAGACCCAGAGCCTTGCTACCCCACGCAAATCTCACGCCTTCCCACTGGCCTCGGGGCGTACGGTTTTCGCAAACCCCCGGTTGTACATACCTCGCACGCCCACAGGTGAGACATTCCGAATGGGCAGAAGAGGACCAGCTCAAGTCTGCTGCTCGTTTCTGCTGGTGGGGGTAGGCGGCCCCCCTCCTCGGCGCCTGAGGGGCGCCGGGCGCCTCTGGCGCCGAGGAGGCTGCAAAAGGTCTCTTCACTGCCCGCGTGCGGTAAAATCCGCAGGCCTTACCCCAAGGAACCTTTGCTTCCAAGAACGGCATGCTGGCGATGGTTCTGCCTGAGTCGTTCCTGAGCCGTGGGGCGAGAATTGCCGCTTCGGGCTCGTGGGGCGGCGCCTGGTGTGGCCTTCGGGGGCTCCTCGTCGAGTCTGGAATGAATCCAAGACGTTGCCAAAGTTTAACTTATAACAACAAGAAAATTTATTCTCCTGAAGGCCTTGTATGGAGGGCAACAGATATACGCAACATTGAACCTCCCTTCAAGGGAGGTTCTTTCGTTTCCAGAGCGATCGCGCTACGGACCTTTTTTCGCCGAGTAATCAAGAACGTGTGGAAGGTGCCCCGTCTTGTCCACCAGAGGCACCACCGCAGAACGAGGCCGTTTGGCGAGGAGATAGCTCTGCTCTGCGATCACGGTGAAGACGTTGCCTGCTGCTTCGAGCACGAGTTCCTTGGCAAAGCGATGTGTGTCGTGAATTCCCCTGACCGTGAGCCCGGGGATTCCGAGCCGGGCCTTGCCCCCGGATAGCTCCTGGATAACGGAAGGATACTCGGGTTCGTCTGCGGTCAGGTGGAGGCACAGCGACGTGTAGGGGCGGCGAAGGCTCTTGATGTCTTCCGCCTCAACCCAGAGCGCACGTACTCGCGGCTCGCTTACGGCCCAGTCGATCCAGCGCTCAGCGATGTCATCAAGTGTCATTCGGTTTCATCTTTCCGCCGAAAACGGCCGGAATTGGCTCTCAAGAACTCCATTTCCTGCTCGCTAAGGCTCTCCAGGCCCGAGGTATGAATCTTCTCCAGTAGCTGGTCCACTCGCGCGAAGACTGGATCCGCGCTGCGCCGCTGGCTCGCGCGGACGCTCTCCCGTTGAAAGTCAAGGATCTTGCCAGCCGGCTCCCGAGTAGCCCTGCTACGAGGTGACTGCCACTTGCGCCGGAGTTGGCCAAGACGAAGATCGAAGAACCAGTAGAGAAAGCCGACGAGAAACCCGGCGAGGTGTGCGATGTTGGCCACTCGGGCTGTTCCCGATGGCTGGTGGCCCTTCAGGACTCCAAAGAGGTCCATGCCGACGTAGAGGAGGCAGATGAGCCAGAGCGGCGCTGGCGGGAGGAACATGAGGCTGATTAACTTTTTCGGGTAAAAGAGGGTGCAAAGCGCCACGACGGCCATGACCGCACCGGAGGCTCCGAGAATTGAGATCGCACCGCCATGCTGGAGAAGAAAGTAGTTCCAGAGAGCCTCGGCGAGGATGGCGACAACGCCGGCGCTGAAGTAGAGGATCAGGAAATCCCGTCGCCCGTAGATGTGCTCCACCTCCCGGCCGAGGAGCCAGAGGAACATCATGTTGCCCACGACGTGCCATACGTTGGTCGTCGAGTGGGCGAAGTTCGCCGTGACGAGTTTCCAGACATGGCCCTTGAATACAAGATCCGCCTGCGCCGAGAGAAAACGCGTGACAGGATCCTGTCCCAGGATCTGGACAACAAACACGACCAAGTTGATCGTGATCAGCAGGCCCACCGCCGACTGAGTCCACGTCAGGAGCTGGCGCGCTGCGGTGGGGCCCGTTCGATAGTAATCGCGATCCTGAATTCCCATGAGCGACTCTTATACCCCACTATACTCCACGCGGGGGAGGAAGACCTCCCCCCTGACCGACCGCCAGGCGGTGTCCCTCCGTCTCATGCTTCGCGCTCGCTCCGGGCGCCCCCGGCGCCGAAGGTGGGGGAACGTTGGCCAGGATGTCGAGATCATGGGTGAGAGGAGCCTATTCGGGGCGAGGCGGTGATTTGTTACTGGCGCGGAGTTCGCGAGCCGCCCCGCGTGCGCTACAATGTCGCGTCCCATGCACGAGGAACATGTTTTCAAGCTACCCCGAGGGTACCGCACGGCCGATGGCTCGATTCACCGCGAGGGCGCCATGCGCCTCGCCGTGGCAGGCGACGAGATCCTGCCCCTCGAAGACCCCAGGGTCAAGGGCAACCGGGCCTACCTCGTAATTCTTCTTCTTTCCCGTGTGATTACCCGGATCGGCCCCATCGAAGGGCCTTCGTTGACACCTGCCTTCATGGAGGGGCTATACACGGCCGACCTGGCCTACCTGCAGGGCTTCTACCGTAACATCAATGGCCTCGAAAGCCCGGAGAGGGACCTCTCCTGTCCACACTGCGGCAAGCGCTTTACGCCAGTTCCTCCCACTCCCGCCCCATGATCCTGGGGAATTCGTTGAGCAGAGGGAAGCGGCTCACGAGCTTTTTTGGAAAGTGGGATCATCTCAGGGCGCTTCCTCGGGGAGAAACGAGCAGACGTACTCGCAAATTCCGGCGTCGACAGCGATGTCGAACGCTGATTTTCCCGGGGCGTTGAAGTAGGTCCCGGCGGCGAAAGCCTTCCACGCCGGATCTCCTGGCAATCTGGCGCGGCAGGAGCCTGCGGTGATTTCCATACGTTCGGGGGCGCCAGTGTCAAAACGGAAAGTCCCCGGGTAAAGGAGCCCGAGTGTGCGCTTCGAGCCATCCGGGGAGAGGATCGTATGGCTCACAACCTTTCCATCGAAATAGACGTTGGCTTTGACCAGAGCGGTTACATTCTTGAATTCACTGGGGTGTGTCATGATTTTCCTGAAAGTGACTCCGTCGAGCGAGGAGAGATCAAGGCCCCGGCCGGGGCTCGGCAGGCGGATCCAGGTCATTTCCTTTCTTTTTCCAGAATGTGTGGAGCCCACACTCCGTCTTGGCTTTGCCCATCCAACGGCCCGCCCGCTCGTTCGAAGGGTCGTGGCAGGGCTGTGTGCAGGGCTGGCAACCGATGCTTTGGTATCCCAGCTCGAAGAGAGGGTGCGTCGGTATCTTGTGGTCCTTCAAGTAAGTCTCCACCTCGAGTTTTGACCAGTGGGCGAGTGGCTGCACTTTTAGCTTTGCGCCCTCGAGGATTTCGAGACTATCAGCTGCGCCCCGAGTGGAAGCCTGGTCTCGCCGCACGCCAGCAATCCAGCCATCGTAGCGGTCGAGAAGCTCCTTCTGAGGCTCCACCTTGTTGAGGTGACAACAGAGGTCAGGGTCGCGCTCGTACAGCTTGCCGTGAGTCGCAGCGAACTGCTCTCCGAAGAGCTTCGGCCTCTGAAGGATCACGTTGATTCCCCATTCTCTCCGGATCCGCTCCGCGAATTCGAGCGTCTCGGGGAAGTGGAACCCCGTGTCAAGGAAGAAGACAGGCAACTCCGGCACAATCTCGCGCACCATGTGAAGGATGATCATGCCGCTCTTTTGAAACGAGGTTGTCATCATGAGGCCATCGCCGAGGAGATCGTGCGACCACCGAATGACTCGATGGGCATCTCGATCGATGCCCTGGGCGCGAGCCTCCTCGACGGCACCGAGGAGTCCCGCCTCGTCGAGGCGCCTTCGAGGTGGTTCCCTCACGGGATCCGCTGGAGGAGATGTGTCAGGCATGAGACTGAATTCCATGGGTTTTCTTCGGAATGCCTTCGGCCTCTTGAGCCCTCTCGAGCAGATCCAGGAGACCCTTCGCTTCTCGGGCGTTCACAACTTCACCCGCCACAAGCAGGGCTGGCGTGATGACAGCGTGCGTCTTCGACAGGCCGGCAAGCTCCTCGAGGGTGCAGGTGAAGGTCCTTTGTCCCGGCATCGTGCCGCGCTCGATCACGGCGACAGGGGTCAAGCCGTGCAATCCCTCCTGCTTCAGTTCTCGAGCCACCTCCGCCAGATGCGTGCCCGCCATGAAGTAGACGTACGTCGCCCCCGCTTGGCGTGGCCGCATCTGCTCGTGTCCGCCGGCGTGTCCGCTTCTCACGATGATCTCACTCGAGATCCCTTTCAGGGTAAGCGGAATGCCCGCCGCTGCGGGTACGCTGTTCAGCGCCGACACGCCGGGAACGATCTCAAACTCGATTCCTGCGCGACGGAGAGCCGCCAACTCCTCGCCTCCTCGACCAAAGATGAGAGGATCGCCCCCCTTCAGGCGAATCACGCGCTTCCCGGCACTTGCGCTTTCGACGAGGAGTTTGTCAATATCGGCCCTGACAGGGCAGCCCACATCCTTGCCAACGTAGACCCGTTCAGCGTGGGGTGAGACCCGCTCGAGGATTTCCTCCGAGACAAGCCGGTCGTAGTAGACGACGTCGGCAGAAGCCAGCAGCTCGGCAGCGCGGAGCGTCAAGAGGCCCGGGTCGCCGGGTCCAGCGCCCACGAGGAAGACCTTGCCGTGCTCCGCGGCGGAGGCGGCATGACCAGGCCGACCGATCGCAAGCGCGGAGCTCACAGTCTCCGGCCGCGCCTCGAGCCAGAGACGGATCACATCCCGGACGCGTGCGGCGCCCGCAGGGCTCATTCCTCCGGTGGAGACGGCAATCTGGACTGCGCCGTGGGATAGTGTGGCTGGGACGTGGAAATCGGAAGCAGTCTCATCCTCGGCAGAGCTGAGCCAGAGGCCCCGGGCCAAGGTTTCGCGTTGTAGTCTTGCAACGAGCTCTGGGTCACCGACTGCGAGAAGCACGAGTACTCTCCCGTCCAAATCCTGCGTCTCGAATTCGCGTGCCACCCAATGGATGGCTCCACAAGCGCGCAGGGCCTTCAGACCGTCCACCACTGTGGGGCTCACGACAGTCACGACGGCGCCTGCCTCCAGGAGCCGTCCAACTCGCCGCAGGGCGACAGGTCCACCTCCAACGACGAGCACCGGCTTCTTCTCGAGCTTGAGGAATATGGGGTAAAGTCGGCTCACTTGTGCGGGATCGATGGGAGTGGCTGGAAAAAAGGCCCGTCAGAAGTGACGGGCCTTCCTTTACGTGAATTCTTGATGGGTTTGAAAGTAGCTGTCCGCCTCCTTGGAGGCAGCGAGCGCTGAAAGCCCTGCCGGGGAATCAACAAGCTGTGATGTGGGGGAACGCGCAGGAGCGCATCCCCTTGATACAGGTACAGGAGCCTTTTCCCGGGACTTGGATCATCGGGCTGGTCGTTTCAGTTCGCTTCGGTTAGCGGCTTGAGGGCGTTTCGAATTCTGCTTCCGCTCGAGCAGGGGCAGCTATTGTTGAAATCGAGACTTAATGGTAGGGAAAACGGCGCTCCGTTGCAACCGTGCCCTGGCCGATCCTTTCCATGAGCCTCGCTAACAGGTACTCAACCTTGGTCTCCCTCAAGGTCCTTGAGAAGACCCGCAGGCTTGTGGCTATTGCTGCGGCGAGGAGCTGTGCCTCGAGTCTTGCCATGGCATCTCCCCAGGTGTTTCGTTAGAATCCGAGGTCGAAACCTGAAACGACAGCCCATCCAAGGAGTTACCATGCCATTTGAACTTCCCAAGCTTGCCTATGACTACAAGGCCCTCGAGCCGCACATCGATGCGCGCACGATGGAGATTCATCACACGAAACACCACAACGCGTACATTTCCAACGTCAACAGCGCGCTGCAGCATGCTCCGGAGCTCGCCGCGAAGACGGTCGAGGCCCTGATCAGCAACCTGAACGCCGTGCCGGAGACGATCCGCACAGCGGTCCGGAATAACGGTGGTGGCCATGCCAATCACAGTCTCTTCTGGCAGCTCATGGGGCCAGGAAAGGGCGGCGAGCCCAAGGGCGAAATTGGAGCGGCGATCACCAGCGCCTTCACGAGCTTCGGGAAGTTCAAGGAGCTCTTCGCCGATGCCGCCATGAAGCGCTTCGGTTCCGGGTGGGCCTGGCTGGCTCTCAATGCAGGCAAGCTTGAGATTCTGAGCACGCCCAATCAGGACAGCCCGATCATGGAGGGAAAGAAGCCTCTCCTTGGAATCGACGTATGGGAGCACGCCTACTACTTGAATTACCAAAATCGCCGGGCCGACTACATCACTGCCTGGTGGAACGTCGTCAACTGGGACAAGGTCTCCCAGCTCTTCAAGAGCCCATGAGACCCGGTGATGACTGGCGGGAGGAACGAACCCGGCCCGTCTTCTACCGTAGATGCAAAGCCATCTGAACCATACGTTTACGCAGCCTAACCTCGTAATCGCAAGAGATACGGCGCCATCGGCGTCAACCTCATCTTGCCGGGGTGAGGTGGGTTCCATTTACCATGAGGGACTTCCTTGGCCAGCAGCTTCGTTGAACCACGTCTTGAATTCGCCACAGAGGATCTGAAGCGGCTGCTTGAGCCGCGGGATCCGCCTTGCGTGTCGATCTACATGCCCACTCATCGGCGAAAGACGGAGGGACGGTCCGACGTCATCCTCTTTCGCAATCTCTGCCGTGAATCGGAAAGGGTCCTGGAAAAGGATGTTCCTGGGGTGGTGGCTCGTGAGATCGTGGAGCGCCTCAAAGCTCTGGATCAGGAGGAGTTTTGGGACGAAGGACCCCGTCGTGACGGCCTTGCGTTCTTTGCCGCTCGAGGCTTTTCGATCGCCTATCGACTGCCGGGGCAGTTCCCGGAGCTAAATGTGGTGGGTGGATCGTTTCACACCAAGCCGCTCATCCGGTTTCTGCAATCCAATGCGGTGGCCTATCACCTACTGGCGCTCAATGCGCACCGGGTCGCTCTTTACGAGGGGTACGGCGATTCCATCCACGAGCTTCCTCTCCCTGGAGTTCCCCAGATACCCGGTACGGAAAATGGCACTGAGCTCGAGGGCGGGGCCGTGGACCGAATGCGCTACGGGCAGGGCGGACCGAAGGATCAGGCAAAAATTGACCTCGAGAAGCACTTCCGGAATGTGGCGCGGGAGATTTGTAAGGGCTCCTTGCGTGCATCGAGTCGGCCAATGATCCTTGCTGCGCCCGGTCAGTTGCAGTCAGTTTTTCGAAAGGTCGCGCAGATATCTTCCCTCATCGAAGATGGACTTGTTGTCGATCCAGCCAAGCTTTCCCTGGACGAATTGCGGACTGAAGCTCGGCGCGTTCTCGAGCCGGAGATCCAGCGAAGAATCGGCAAGGTGCGGGATGAATTTTCCCTGGCGCAATCGAAGAAGCATGGTACCGACGCCTTGAAGCTCGTGGCTCGAGCCGTGGTGGAGGGACGAGTGAAAACGCTGCTCGTCGAAAGCGGCCGCCGCATCTGGGGCCTACTCGACACGGCCTCTGGCGACATTTTGCCTGGCGACGCTTCGCGAAACGCCCACGACGTCGACCTCCTCGACGAGCTCGCGGAGCTGTCGTTGTCTCGCGGCGGCGAGGTCTACGTTTTGAAGAAGGACGAAATGCCAACCCAGCAAGGAATCGCAGCCGTTTTCCGCTTCTGAGTTTTTTCTGCAAAGGCTCGCGCCAGGAGTGGCGTCAGGCCCTGATAAATCCGTCGCAGTGGGGGAGCCCGGAAGCGTGGGAAGGGAGCCTGCGGTGGGTGCCGCCCACCCGGTAATCGTTCCTGGAAAAGGACCGCTCGCTGTCAGAAGCTCATCTCCGCCTCGCGCACGATTCGTTCCACGAAGGCGTCGAGTGGCAAAGCCTCCTGGACGTCCTGTTTTTCGCGGGAACGTACACTGACAGTGCCATCTTCCGCTTCCTTCGCGCCGACCACGAGCACATACGGCACCTTGTCTCTGGAAGCTTCACGGACCTTGAAGCTGACCTTGTCGTCACGGTCATCGAGCTCGGAGCGGATCCCGGAGGCCACGAGCCTCTCGTGGACCTTCCGGCCGTAGGGGACAAAGCTTTCTGAGATCGTGAGCACTTTCGTCTGTACCGGTGCGAGCCAGACGGGGAATTTCCCCGCCGTGTGCTCGATGAGTCCAGCGATGAATCGCTCGAAGCTACCGTAGATTGTCCTGTGAACGACGATGGGTCGCTTCTCGGTGTTGTCCTGGTCAACGTAGTGGAGGTCAAACCGCTCGGGGAGGTTGAAGTCAAGCTGTATGGTGGCGCACTGGTGCTCGAAGACACCGAACACGTTGGGTGTCATGAAGTCGATCTTCGGACCGTAGAAGGCCGCCTCGCCCGGGTCTCGCTTGAATTCAAGGTTGTTCTTTGCGAGGGCAGAGGCCAGGGCTTCCTCGGCGTTCTCCCACATTTCGCGCGTTCCAAGCCAGCCGGCGGGTTTGTTTACCCAGTCGGAAGTGCTCAGGAAAGTCTTGAACTCGATTCCAAATACGCTGTACACGCGGCGGATCAGGCCAATCAGGGTCGTGATCTCGTCGTCGACCTGGTCAGGCCGCAGGAAAATGTGGGCGTCGTCCTGGCAAAACTGGTAGCCACGGCGGATGCCTTCCAGGGACCCTGTATCCTCCTTGCGGTGGAGCACGCCTTGGTCGTGGATACGGTAGGGGAGCTCACGATAGCTTCGTCGCTCGCTGCGATAGATGAGCATGTGCGACGGGCAGTTCATGGGCTTCAGGCTCGAGATCTTTTCGCCCTCGCCAAACATGAAGAGCTTGTCGCGGAACTTGTCCCAGTGGCCGGAGGTTTCCCAGAGCGA
>SXIK01000110.1 GCA_005772855.1 Planctomycetia bacterium
CAAGCGTGCTCCTTCAGCCGCTCGGACACCTCTCCGCGATGGTGAATCTATGATTTCCGTCTTGTGATTTCCGTCCTGGTATTCATGGCGGAGAGGCAGGGATTCGAACCCTGGAGACCCGTAAAGGCCTACTGGTTTTCGAAACCAGCCCGTTCGGCCACTCCGGCACCTCTCCGTACCTGGAACCTATCCCCAAATTCCGTCCTCGCTCCGGCCCGCCAGAAGGCCTCGGGCCGGCAGAGCGAACTTGGGGGTGGGTTCTTGTCTCTGATCCTGAAGATCCGTCATATTCTTGGCGGAGAGGGAGGGATTCGAACCCCCGGTGCCCTCACGAGCACGGCGGTTTTCAAAACCGCTCCGTTCGGCCGCTCCGGCACCTCTCCGCAATTGGTTTCCATGACTTCCGTCGTGTTTTCGCCTGAACTGATCAACCTCGGGGGTTTACCCCGGGGGACCCTTGCGTCCATTCGTCGGCGGCAATCTCTTCTTTCTGAAGAATTCTCTCAATAGCTCCCCGCTTTCGGCCGCCTTGATCCCCGCGAGCACCTCCGGCACATGATTATTCTTCGAATTCGCCAGGATCTCAAAGACGGAACGATAGGCCCCCGCCTTGGGATCGTCGGCGGAGTAGTAAACCTTGGGGATCCTGGCAAGAACAATGGCACCCGCGCACATGATGCAGGGCTCGAGGGTGACGAAGAGCGCCGCCTGGGTCAAGCGCCACGAGCCGTAATGCGCAGCTGCCTGGGTAATGGCGACCACCTCGGCATGCGCCGTGGGGTCCTGGAGCAGCTCTCGCTGGTTGTGCGCTCTTGCGATCACGCGCCCTGTGGGCATGTCCACTATGACCGCGCCGACGGGAACTTCGTCTGCTTCCAGTGCACGTTGAGCCTCTTTCAATGCAAGATCCAGGAAGTTCTCGGGGCTGCTCCTTTCGAGGAACGAAAATGAATTTGGGTCCAAAGCGCTTGCGCGGCTCCAGCTTGGAAAGGTGGGGAGTATACCCGCGCTCGCCGGCCTGATCAACGCCAGCTTCGGAGCATTTACTCGGGCACGCGCCTTGCCTCTTCCTCTCTCATCCCCGTCTCCAGCCTCGAGAAAACCACCACCCCTTACCCCCATGAGCGCAATGCAGAAGTCCAAACTCAAACCCCATCCACTTTCCTACCGGGGCCCGTTCAAGATCGATCGTACCCCTTCCTGCATTCGGAAACTCGTGACGTTTCGCGAAGCGGTGCCAGAGTTCATCACGCTCATGACCGCCCAGACTCGAGTCTCACTGGAACGCTTCGAGAGCAATTGTTTTTCCCGCTGGGTTGAAAAATGGTGCTCGATGCCTCTTTCCCACCTGAGCACCGAGGAGATCCGGGCATATTTTTCGGAGCTATAGTCGCAAGGTTTCTCCCGTATACATCTGGAGAGGGAAAAGCGGCTGCTGAGGTCCTTCTTCCGCCTCGCACGCAGGCGTGGCGCCTGTGACCGAGACCCGCTGGACAGCCTCGAGTCCTCTGTTCCACACGCCCCCACCTGCGTGTTCTGGAGCCAGGATGAGGAACAAAGAGTGCTCAATGCTTGTCGCGGGATCTATCCTCCCGGAACTTCGGGCACCGATTCCCTGCGGCGACCGCCGGTTCCTCCTCCTTACCTGCACCCACTCGTGCTCCTGGGCCTCCGCACCGGGCTGAAGCTGGATCACCTCATCGGGCTCGAGTGGGCGCAGGTCGATCTTGAGAGATCACTGATTCTCATTGGAGCCGAGGCCACCTGGAGTGGTCAAGCACTCGAGGTCTCGCTCGATGCGGACGCGAAGACGACACTGCTGGAATTGCTGCGGCAAGCGCAGGAAGCCCCTGTCATGCCTCGCCGCATCTTGGAGGCCGTTGGACTTCCAGTGTGGAAAGATCGGCCGGACGATTTCGCAGTCCTGCACGCATTTCTGCGGATCCTGAAAACGGCCTTGGTGGAGGAATGCGACTTCGATGTCGTCCGCCTCAGCTATGCCAGGCGCTGCGCAGAGCAAGGCCTGCCTCTCCTCCACCCGGCACGGCAGGGCGACTGGGAAGACGCGACCCTGGTGCAGGAAGTTTACCGCCGAGTTGCCGGCGACGCGTGAGGATCTCATGAAAAGCTAGCAACGGCCTGGAGAGATGCTCGCTGCCTTGACGATTACTCCGGAGCAAGGCCCCCGAGTTGCCGTAAGGCACTCGTGAGGGCGTCCAGCGTGAAGAACACGTCCTCCCTCGACGTCGAAGGGCCAAGGCTCAACCGGAGTGACCCACGGATTTCCCGATCACTCCGCCCCATGGAGCGCAGGACATGCGAAGGCTTTTGCGCTCGCGTGTTGCAGGCACTGCCCGTTGACGCGGCCACACCGTGCCAGTCCAGGAGCTTCAAGAGCGACTCACCCTCGACCCAGGGGAAGGAGACGTTGAGGATCGTGGGTAGGCTCTCGACCTCCAGGCCATTGACAATCGCGGCGGGCCACCTCCTCTCAATGTGGAACCGCAGCTCCTCTCGCAGGAATCCGAGTCGCTTCATGGAAGTCTCCCGCCCCCCCTCTGCCAGCTCCACGGCCCGTGCGAATCCGACCGCGAGCGCCACGTTCTCCGTGCCGGCCCTGAGGCCGCTCTCCTGTGCTCCGCCACGCAGGAGCGCTCCGAAGGGAATACCTCGCCGCAGAAACAAGCCTCCAATGCCCTTGGGCCCCTCAATCTTGTGGGCCGAAACCGTGACGAGGTCCAGGCTGGAGGCGCCCAAATCAAGAGGCAATTTGCCAAGTACCTGGACAGCGTCGGAATGAAAATATGCGCCCCGTGAGCGTGCAAGCGCGGCGGCCTCCTCCACGGGCTGTAACACACCCACCTCATTGTTGGCCCACTGGAGACTCACCAGCAATGTGTCGTCTCGGATCGAATCCCCAAGGGTACCGAGCTCGACGCGACCCGACCTTGTTGGCGCGACAACCCTCCACGCGCCGCCGAGCGCCTCGACGCAACCCCTCGAGGCAAGCACCGACGGGTGCTCCACTTCGCTGGTCACCACCACTCGGCGATGCCCCGGAAGAGCTTCTTCACCCCGCTCGATCGTGCCGAGTAGCAGGCCCATCAGTGCCGCGTTGTTTCCCTCTGTGCCGCCGGAACAGAAGAGCAGCTCGTGTTCCTTCGCCCCACAGGCGCTCCGAATTGTCTCACGGGCCTCTTCGAGTGCTTCCCGGGCTTCTCGGCCCTCCGCATGGAGCGAGCTGGGATTGCCGAACCTTTCGGAAAAGAAAGGCATCATGGCGTCGCGCACTTCCTCCCGCACCGACGTTGTAGCAGCGTGGTCAAGGTAGACCCGTCGGAGGCACGAAGAAGGTGGCGTCATTGACTCATTGTACCGGGACGTACGCCGCAACAACGCCCGCGTCGTTCCTTGGAGCTCGCGCGCGAGCTGTTGGCCCGTGTCGAACCAGGACCGTCCGCCTCAGGGCACGCCGGGCGTGATCCTGTATTGGGCGATGTGCCCGCTACGGCTTGATCTGAACCTCGGTGCCAAGGGTGACGAAGTCATAGAGGATCTCGATGTCCTCATTCCGCATGCGAATGCAACCCGCGGACGACTCCTTGCCGAGGCTCGAAGGATCCGTCGTGCCATGGATCCCAAAACCCGCGAAGTCCTGCGTCTCCTGAAAGCCTAGCCAGCGGGAACCCAAAATGTTCTTCGGGTCGCCCGCCGGGACAGGGGGCTCGCCGGAACGCCACCAGGCAGGATCCTTTTGACGAACACGAATGGTGAAGGATCCCACCGGCGTCCCATTGTCCCGCCCAATGCCAACGGGGAACTCGACAAAGATTCGACCATCGAGAGTTGCCCAGAGGAGGTAGTCACTCTTGTCGACAAAGATCTTGAATTTTCCGGGGAAGAGCCGAAGGCGCTGACGGGGCTGAATCACTTCGCTCTTGAGCCCATTGAGGCGGCGCATCGAATCCTGGGTGGTCTGAAATCTTGCCGCGATGAGGGAAAGGCTGTCCCCTGGCTGGATCTGGTAACTCTTGACGAGGGGAGTGAAACGCCCGGAAAAGACCATGCGTTCAATAAAAGGCTCCACCTGGCTCATGACCCGCTTCTTTTGCGATCGGTCCAGAGCGATGTCATAGGCAAGCGCCAACTCATCCCACGCCGCAATAGCCGCCTCGGAGCTATCCTCGGCCACGGCCGTTTTCTTGGCCGCACGGGCGAGCTGGTCATCGAGGACCCGGCCAGAGCGGTCGATCCGTGCAAGGTATCGCAGGTACTCGCGCTTTCTCTCGGGTAGCGTTTCGGACTCCAGAAGCCGCAATACATCCGCGCTCAGGTCCACATCGGGTCGGTCCTTCGCGGACTGAAAGAGTTCCTCGAAAAGACGGATACCCCGTTTTCTGTCACCGGAATCAAAGGCGGTGCGCGCAAAGGCGCGTTCGGAATCGAGCGCCGTGGTAGTCGCAAGCCTGGGGGCGGCCGAACCAGCCTCCGCGACCGCAAGAGGAGCGGCCTCCCGCCCGTCGGTTCGCCTGGCCTCACCCTCAAAAAAGATCGGTCGCTTCACGAGGGAGGGTTGGGACGGAGCCGGAGCAGGGCCCCCGGTCACCTGCGATGGCCCGGCGCCTTCCGGCTGCTCACCATGAGCAGGCCCGAGCTCCGGCCGAGCCGGTGCTTCCGCTACCTCGCCCTTCTTGCGTGTCAAGCCCTGGAATGCCCAAAACCCACCCGCTCCCACAAGCGCTGCAACCATCAAGACGAGCGCGTTCTTCACGGCTCCACCTCCATCCAGTTCCACCAGTTCACATTCATGCTCAGCTTTCGAAGCTTCCTGACAAAGCCGCGACGCAGCCAATCAAGGCCTCGTTGACGCCGGATCAACGAGCGAAAAATTATAGCACAATCATTGCCGAAGCGGAAAGCCGGAGGACTTGAGCGCTTCCATGACACGTTCCTCAATCTCCTTGCGCTCCTCCCCGCTGAGCGTTCGGTCCAGGGCACCAAAAATGAGGTGAAACGCCACCGACTTCTGCCCCTGGCCGGACTGCTCGCCGTGGAAGACATCAAAGACCTCCGCCGACAGCAGCAGCTTACCGGCTGCTTTTTCAATCTTCTCCTGAATCTCCGAGACGGGAACTCTCTCCGGAGCGATGACAGCCACATCAAATGGCACTGTGGGGTACTTGAGGGGACTCTGGTAGATGATCTCTCTCTGACGGCTCTCAAAGAGCGCATCAAAATCGAGGTCGAAAAGGATCACGTCCCCCTCGAGACCCAGGATAGCTTCGATCGCCGGGTGGACTCGATAGATCTGGCCGCAGTCCTTGCTGCGTAGACGGACGCGAGCATGGACGCCGGGATGCGCCCACGGCTTGATCGACGCTTCCGACGGCGGCACAACCTGCGCATCGGCCACTCTCAGCCTCTCGAGAAGAGAAAGAACAAAGTGCCGCACCGTGTAGAAATTCTCGGGAATCTTCTTTTCGAATGAAATGCAGCCCGCCAGGTGGCTTCGCTCGTCGGGAAGGTCACTGGCCTGACGCCGGTCTTTTTTCTTCCTGTAGACCCGGCCCAGTTCAAAGAATCCGAAACTCCTGGCATATCTCTGGTTCTCCACCGCCTTCTCGAGGTGCATGGGGGCAATCTCTTGCCTCAGACGGTCCATGTCCTCGCTCATCGGGTTTTTGAGTTTCAAGTGACTCTGAGGGTCGAGCCCAAAGCGCTGGCAATGCGCCGCGCCCACCAGCGAGTACGTGAAGATCTCCGACATGCCGCAATGAAGAGCAAGGAACTCCTTGGCCGTCCGCTCAAGCCTGCGATGCTCGTTCACTCGCGGTGAGTCGCACGTCCACTCGGGCGCAAAAGGCTTGATCTGGTCGTATCCGTGGATGCGTCCAATCTCCTCCACAAGGTCTTCCCGCATCGACACATCCTTGGTCGCACGCCAGGAAGGCACTCGCACCTTCCACTCACCGCCGGTGTCACCACGAACCAGAAAGCCCAGGCGATCGAGCGTGGCACGGACTTCCCTCGCCTCGATCTCGGCGCCCAGGCGCCGCGTCAAGATCGCTGCCGAGGTGGAGATCTCAATCGTCTGCGCGGGCTCATGGGCAAGGTCCTTGAGAGGCCCGATGACTTTGGCCTCGGGGCAAAGGTCGAGCACCATGCGTGCGGCACGAAGGATCCCTGTGCGAGCGTTTTCGGGGTCAAGCGACTTCTCGAACCGCAGGGAGGAGTCGGTACGTTTCCCCACGCGTACCGAGGCCCTGCGTACGCGGGCTGGCGCAAAGTTCGCCGATTCGAGAAAAATGGAGGTCGTGGACTCTGTGATCTGCGAGCCAGCGCCTCCCATGACGCCGGCCAGTGCAATGGCCGAACGGGCGTCAGCGATCACCAGGTCTTCGTGATCGAGCTTGACCTCCTGACCGTCCAGGAGGTCAAGCTCCTCACCCTGGTGGGCCCTTCGCACTCTGACCTCGGCTCCCTCGATCCTCTGCGTGTCGAAGGCGTGGAGCGGCTGGCCCAGCTCGAAGAGTATGTAGTTCGTAACATCGACAATATTATTGACCGATCGCGCTCCAATGAACGCGAGCCTGTGGCGCAGCCAGTCCGGCGATGGGCTCACCCTCACGCCATCGATCTGAAGGCCGCAGTAGCGTCGACAAAAGCCATCACGCCCCCCCACGCCCTTCCCCTCGACGGAGACGCGAATCTGGCTTTGTCCACGAGAATTCGCGAGCCCGTCATCGGCCTTGAGCGCGAGAAGTGGCGCGTGGTAGATCGCGGAAAATTCCCGTGCAATGCCATGGTGCCCCCAGAGGTCGGGGCGGTGGGTCAGCGACTTGTTGTCGACCTCCAGAATGACATCGCGCAGATCCGGTCGCAGGGTGGCGATCGGAGTTCCCGCGAGCGCATCCGGGGGCAGCTCCCACAAGCCCGTGGAGTCAACGGAAAGCTCAAGCTCTTTCTCCGAGCAGAGCATTCCTTGCGAGAGGACACCGCGCACCTTTGTCTCGCGGATTTCATGGCCATCGACGACAATTCCCGGAGCCGCGTACGGAACGAGGATTCCAGGTCTCACGTTGGGCGCCCCACAGACGACGTCCCGCTTCTCCCCCCTTCCGATGTCCACCTCGACAACGGTAAGCCGATCAGCATTGGGGTGCGGCTTCACCCCGAGCACGGCAGCGACAAGGATCTGCGAAAGATTCGAGCCCCTGATGCTCCAGTGCTCAACCTCGGCGGTATGAAGAGAGAATCGCGCTCCGATTTCCCTCGGGCTCTCCGTGGTCTCAAAGGGGCAGAATTGCCGGATCCAGTTGAGTGAAATCTGCATGAGAGTTTTCTACCGGAACTGCCTGATGAAACGCAGGTCCGCTGAGTGAAAGTGGCGGATGTCATCAATGCCGTAGCGCATCATGACGAGACGGTCAAGCCCAAGGCCAAAAGCGAAACCAGAGTACTTGTCCGGATCGATGTTCCCGGCTCGCAAGACATTGGGGTGCACCATTCCGCAGGGAAGAAGCTCCACCCAGCCGACTTGCTTGCAGACAGAGCACCCCTTGCCAGAGCAAAGCAGACAGCGGATATCAAGCTCGAAGCCTGGCTCCACGAAGGGGAAATAGCCGGGCCGAAGCCGGACCTCCACCTCACGCCTGAAGATGCTCGAAAGGAGCACCTTCATGAAGTGGATCAGATGGGCGACCTTGATATCACGGTTCACCATCATGCCTTCAAGCTGGTGAAAGGTGACCTCGTGGCTTGCGTCGATGCGTTCGGATCGGAAGACCTTTCCTGGTCCGATGATCTTGAAAGGCGGCTTCAGGCGCTGCATGCCGCGAACCTGAATCGTGGAGGTGTGCGTCCGGAGAAGGTTGCCGTCCTCGAGGTAGAAGGTGTCCTGCATGTCCCTGGCAGGATGTTCTTTCGGGATATTGAGCGCCTCGAAGTTGACCTCGTCTGTCTCAACGTGCGGGCCATCGAGAACCTCAAATCCCATGGCGGAGAAGATGTCCTCTATCTCGTACTGAACTTGACTCACCGGGTGGAGGTTCCCGACGGGGCGTCGAGAGAGGTTGAGGCTCACATCGACCCATTCGGTCTCAAGCCGTTCCCGCATCTGTCGGTCAACGAAGGACGCTTCAGCCTCTCCGAGCGCCTCCTCAACGTAAGACTTCAGCTCATTGATACGCTTTCCGCATGCCTGGCGCTCGTCCGGCGAAAGCTGCCCGAGCTCCTTGAGGAGCCCCGTGATCCTGCCCTTCTTCCCCAGAAGGTGCACCTTCAATGTCGCAAGCTCTTTTTCGTCGCTCACATTTCTGAGAAGGGCGGCGAATTCAGCCTGGATCGTAGATAAGTCTTCCTTCACGGCGTGCTCAAAGTGGGCAGGGTCTGGCGACAGAACCTCCGCGAAGTCCACCGACTCCACACGTCCCGCTCCAAACCATGCAACCGATCAAGCGCTCAGCGCAGACTTGGAAGTCGAGACGAGGTTGTCAAAGCCCGAGGAGTCCCGAAGAGCCAAATCAGCCAGCATTTTTCGGTTCAACTCGACCTTGGCGCGCTTCAGACCCAACATGAATTGGCTGTAATTCAGTCCGCGGGACCTACAAGCAGCATTGATGCGGACAATCCAGAGGCCCCGCATGTCGCCCTTCTTCTTCCGCCGGTGTTTCGTGGCAAAAACCTCGGCGCGAATGCGAGTTTCCTTCGCTGTTCGAAGAAGTTTTCCACGTCCTCCCCGGAATCCCTTGACCCGGTGGAGTAGCCGACGCTTCTTGCGGAGCTTGGCAACGCTGTTTCGTACGCGTGGCATTTTTTTAAATCTCTTTCTGTGATGCTAGTCGATGGATCAACCGAGGCCAAGGAGCCGCCGGACCTTGTAAACATCCACTGCGGCAATTACACCGCCCTTGCGAAGATGGCGCTTCCGCTTGGTTGTGCGGACAGAGAGGAGATGCCTCCTGCCGGGCTTGCCTCGAAGGAGCTTTCCGTTCTTCGAGACCTTGATCCGCTTCTTAGTGGCCTTGTTGGTCTTCTGCTTGGGCATTACGAGTTCTCCAGCTACGCTTGAAAAGCTTAGAATTGTACACAGTTCAACGCGCCTGGAAAGCTTTTTCTTGCTCCAAGAGGGCACGAAGAGTGCGGCCAAGAGGCCCGCGGATCACTTGCCGACGAGAATCATGTCCATCTTGTTACGGCCTTCCTTGGTGGGTTCCTTCTCGAGCTTCGCGGTGGGCTCAAGGGTCTTTGCAAACCGCACTAGCAGCTCCTTGCCCAGCCCCAAGTGCATGGACTCACGCCCACGGAACACCATGGTGACCAAGACCTTGTGCCCTTTTTCAAGGAAGCCCTTTGCCTTGTTTACCTTCACCATGAAATCATGTTCTTCGCACTTGGGTCGAAGCTTGATCTCCTTGCGGCGAGTGAGGTTCTTTTTCTGCCCATGGCTCTTCTTCTTCTGCTCATACTTGAACTTGCCGTAGTCCATGAGCTTGCAGGTGGGTGGCACAACCGCAGCTGTCATCTCCACCAAGTCTAGCCCACGCTCGTCAGCAAGCTTCTTGGCATCTATCTGGTCCAGGATGCCCAGCTGCTCGCCGTTTTCGTCTATGAGTCGGACCTTGTAACCAAAACGAGGCCGATCAATAAGCCGAGGCCCTCTGCTGGGAGCGCCTCTGGGAGACCGATCCGAAACGTTACCTGGAGGAATAAACGCACCTCTGTAAGAAGAGTGATAAAGAAAATGGCCACCGCAGCCAGCTGCACCCGGACTTTATCCGGCACAAATATCGAGTGTCAATAAGGTTCTGCCAGCAGGCACCAGATCGGCCAGGAACGCTGAGAGTCTTCAGCATGGCTCCACTCCACCCTGGGCCCCAGGCTCCGGTGACAGAATCTTGAGCGACAGCTCCTTGAGCTGAGCTTCGGACACCTCGCTTGGAGCATCCGTGAGGAGACAATTGCCCCGAGCAGTCTTGGGAAACGCGATCACGTCGCGAATCGAGGAGGCTCCGACGAGCAGCATGACGAGCCGATCGAGGCCGAGCGCAATGCCGCCGTGGGGTGGCGCGCCAAAGGAGAGAGCATCCAGGAGAAAACCGAACTTCGATCGGGCCTCCGGGGGTGTCAGCGCAATCCTGGAGAAGACTTTCGCCTGAACTTCTTCCTGGTGAATTCGGATGCTGCCGCCGCCAAGCTCAATGCCATTCAAGACAATATCATAGGCGCGAGCGCGAACTTTCCCGGGATCCGAATCGAGCAGGGGCATGTCCTCGGGCTTCGGGCTCGTAAAAGGGTGGTGGCACGCGTTCCATTTCTTGTCTTCCTCGCTCCAGTCAAGGAGGGGAAAGTCGGTGACCCAGAGCAGATCGTAGCGGCCCGGATCCTGAAGCTTGAGCTTTCGGCCCAGGTGAAGCCTCAACTCGCCAAGCGCCGTGAGCGCAACCCTGGTGGAGTCGGCGACCATGAGGAGGAGGTCTCCCTCGACGGCCTTGAAGGCTGCCTTGAGGTTGGCCGCGCCCGAGGCGCCGAGAAACTTGGCGATGGATCCCTTCGCCCCCCCCGCCTCGAGCTTCAACCAGGCAAGGCCCTTCGCTCCGAACTTCTTGACGGTCTCCTCGCATTCGTCGATTTCTTTGCGGGAAAAAGTGCCGCCCTCGCTCACGCGAATCCCTCGCACGGTGCCACCGGCGGCGAGGGCGTTGCGGAAGACCTGGAAGTCGAGCGTCCCGGCCGCGTCGGAAACGTCCTTTAGCTCGAGACCAAAGCGCGTGTCAGGCCGATCGCAGCCGTAGCGCGACATCGCCTCACTGTACGGCATCCTGGCAATAGGGAGCGTCACTTCTCGTCCGATGATCTCCTTGAATAGCCTCGCCAGGAGAGGGTCGATCAAGGCATAAACATCGTCCTCATCTATGAAAGCCATCTCGATGTCGAGCTGCGTGAACTCTGGCTGGCGATCCGCCCTGAGGTCCTCATCGCGAAGGCACTTCACGACCTGGTAATACCTGTCGTAGCCCGCGACCATGAAGAGTTGCTTGAAGAGCTGCGGCGACTGGGGCAGTGCAAAAAACCTGCCCGGCTCCTTACGAGCCGGAACGAGGAAGTCGCGGGCTCCTTCTGGCGTGCTCTTCGTGAGAAGCGGTGTCTCGAGGTCAAGGAATCCTTCGGCGTTCAAATAGTCGCGCAGGATTCTCACGATCGCGGAGCGGGTGAGCAGGTTGTGCTGCATCTCTCGTCGCCGGAGATCGAGGTAGCGATACTTGAGGCGAATCTCCTCGTTCGGCTCGGCGTCCGTCCGAGAGATCTCGAAGGGCGGGACTCGGGATTCATTGAGAATTTTCAGATCGAGCGCTTCGACCTCGCACTCGCCGGTGGCGATCTTCGCATTGCGCATGCCCTCGGGGCGACTTCTCACCTTGCCGGTGACGGCCACGACGAACTCCGCACGCAGGATGGTGACATCATCCGAATACTTGGACCCGGGGTCGAGAACCACTTGCGTGATGCCGTAGCGGTCACGCAGGTCAAGGAAGGTGAGTCCGCCGTGGGCACGGAGGCTCTCGACCCAACCGTTCAACACAACAGTCGCGCCCTGGTCCTGGAGCCGGATGGCCCCACAATTATGGGTGCGTTTGGGAAACGATACGGATTGCGAATGCGAGGGTGACAGTGGCATAGGGCCCGGATTGTACAGGGGTGAGGGCGAAACCGGAACGTTCTCCTGCCGGGTCGCGACGCAACAGGGAAGCTCCCTCAACTCTCAGCCTTGCCACGTTTGCCTGGTGTCCACTTCCACGTTGCTTCTGCCAACGCGGGCGTAGGCTCCCCCTGGAAGTCTGCGCAAAAATCCGTCCAGCTCGAGGCGACTCAGCTCGCGAAGCACCTCATGGGCAGGCGCCTCGAGGCGCCCGGCCAGCTCATCGGCCTGCCAGCTATCCTCCGACGCGAAGAGCTCGCTCAAGCGCGCTCCGAAGTTGCCCGGCAGCCCTGCGGGGGCGGAGTCGCTGCCTCGGGGCATCCCCGGGGCCTCGCTGCGGCCCACGCCTGGCAAGACGTCCCCGGGTGCGATCACCGGGGACGCTCCGTCCATGAGAAGGCGCAGGCACCCAAGGGACTCCGGCCGGTCCACTCGCCCCGGGAGCACGTAGATGGTTTTCCCCTGATCAAGCGCGTGACCCACGGTGATGAGGCTCCCACTTTTCTCGCCTGCCTCGATCACAAGCACGGCCCGAGAGAGCCCGCTCAGGATCCGATTTCGCATCGGAAAGTGGAAGCTCTTCGGTGCCGCAAGCAGGGGAAACTCGGACAGGAGAATGCCACGTGCTGACGAGACGATGCGCTCGGCAAGCTGGCGATTCGCCCCGGGATAAATTCTTCCCAGCCCCGCGCCGAGCACCGCCACGGTGGAGCCGCCCGCATCGAGAGCCGCGCGGTGCGCCTCGCCGTCAATTCCGAGCGCCAGTCCGCTCACGACACTTATTCCCCTGGCCGCGAGACTTCCGGCGAATCGCTGCGCCTGAGCCATGCCGTAGGGCGTGGGCTTGCGTGAACCCACAACACCCACGGCATCCCGTGGCAGCACGGTTCCCTGGAAGGACCCTCGCGCATAAAGGAGAACCGGCATGGCCGACAATTCGGCGAGAGCCGTGGGGTAACTTTGCGCTCCCCACGAGAGAATGGAGACCCCCAGATTCCTTGCCCGCCGAACCTCTTCCCTCGCAAGACTCGCGATCGATCGGCAAACTAGCTTCTCGATCACAGACTCCTTCATTCCCGGCACTTCTCGAAGCGCCTCGGGCGGCAAGCGAAGGACAGTCTGGGCTGACCCGTGGCGGTCGAGGAGCGTCCTGCCCAGCCCTGCGTGATACAGGGTCGCAAGGTGAAGTCGGATCAGATCGAGGGGGTCAGCTTCGGGCGGAGGAAGGTGGTCGAACGCGTTGGTGGGGCTGGGCATGGCACGCGAAGTGTTGCGAGCTCACTGGGAGGCTCTGGGCCCAGGCCAGGGCGGAAGACGCGTCAGGATACCGCTTTTCTTGCTCACTGCGTAAATGAAAAGTAAGATTCTGCCCATGCGATCCTGTCGACACACCCTGTGCTTCGCGATCCTGGTGCTGAGCCCGAGCTGCGTCACCGAGACAGTGGAGGACCGTCTTTCGAGACCCTTGCCCAAGATCCTTGAACTCACGACCGGAGCCATTCCCGCCGGCTTCTACCACGGCGTCCAGTTTTTCTTTGAGGTGGAGCCAGGCGATGTGCCCGATGCAATGGCGTGGATGCTCGAGGGCACACGCACTCGCCAACTTCCGCCCATCTTTCCCGAGATCGAGCCCGGGGGGGCCGAGGTTTATCGCCTTCGCGATCTGCACGAGGTCACCTTTCGGCATAACATGTTCGAGACGGGTGGCTACCGCTATCCCCGCATGCCGGGGGCCCGACTCTATGTATTCAAGAAGCGCCCGGAAAACTTCAGCTTCAGCTTTCGCGGGCAGGGGATTGTCGTCCCATCCGACGTACGGTGGGCTCCCTCAATTTACTACTACGCCGAGGAGCAGGCGCTCGATGAGAAGAAAGGCCCGGGCAAGAGCCTCGTTACCCTCACGCGGGAGGTGCTCCAGGTGGGGCTGGCCACCATCGAGACCTTGCCCAGGGAAGGCGTCTGGCTGGTGAACGGACGAAAGTACCTGCCCGACACAACCCGCCCTCTCGAGTTGGACGGAGCCGTGCACGCGAAGGTGGCCAGATGACGGATGAGCCTTCCTCTGTTTCATTGGCGCTCGAGCGACCCGAGTTACTGGGCCTCGGCTCCCAGGAGTTCCAGGCCGCGATCGCAGGCTTCCTTGAACGCGAAGGTGAGCCAAGGTACCGGCAGGGGCAGGTCCGCGAATGGACTTACCGGCGCATGCCCTTGAGCTTTCAGGACATGAGCGACCTTCCAGTGCGACTCAGGGAGCGTCTTGGGGAAAGCTTCACTCTCCTTCCCCTCGTCAAACGAGTCGAGAAGATCTCGAAGGACTCCACTCGCAAGCTCCTCTGGGACCGCGCAGCGGGTGGGACCATCGAGAGCGTCCTTATCCCGGATGCTGACCGCGTCACCTACTGCATCTCCACGCAGGCTGGCTGCCCGGTCAAGTGCACCTTTTGCGCAACGGGATACGGCGGTTTTCAAGGCCAGCTTCGCCCTGCCGAGATTGTGGCGCAGGTGCTCGGGCTGAGAGCGCTCACTGGCCTTGCGCCAACCAACATTGTCTACATGGGAATGGGAGAGCCAATGCTCAACTTCGACGCCGTGAAGCGTTCGCTCGAGGTGCTGACCCACCCCGACCAGGTAGGCTTTGGCGCACGCCGTATCACGGTGTCGACGGTCGGGGTTCCGGACCGAATCCGTGAGCTTGGGGATCTATTCCCCCAGGTGAAGCTCGCGCTCTCTTTCCACGCCGCCAGGGATGATCTCAGAACAGAGATCATTCCGCTCAACCGCAAGTACCCTCTTTCGGAGGTGCTTCAAGCCCTTCGCGATCACGCGAGCAAGACAGGCAAGAAAGTGACGCTCGAGTATCTCGTTCTCCCCGGCGTCAACGACACCGAACGCGACGCCTCCGAAGTCATCGAGCGTGTGAGGGGACTGCCTTCGCGCATCAACTTGATCGGCTTCAATCCTTTCCCGGAAGCAACCTACTCGAAGCCGAGCGTGAAGCGCCTGTTGACCTTTCGCAGGTGGCTGGAGGCGGGGTACCACGGCGAAATCACTATCCGGCGAAGCCGGGGTGAGGACATTCAGGGCGCCTGCGGACAGCTCAGCCTGAAACACACGGAGGAGACATAAAAAAGCCCCGGGCTCGGAGAGCTCACCCGGGGTCGAGGTGGGAAGAAAAGAGAGATTCAGCTAACGTCGGCTTGCGAGGGCTTCGAGGAAGGGTGGGGGGGAGGAAAGTTCAAGGTTGGGAAGAAAGGGAGGTTGCCTCGCCTCTCCGTGTCTCTTTTCCTTGTGTTGGAAGAACCTGAAGAGCAAGGGCTGTGCCCGGGGGTGGAAAGCACAGCAAGCAGCGTCACTCTGGCCACTTGCGGGACCCGACTATCCTTGAGAAGACGCTGCCTTCTTCCCATGACAGGAGAACTCGTCAAAAAAAAAGACGCCCGGCCATTGCGCCGGACGTCCTGAATTCTTGCGAGCGTGAGCGGTGCTGCTACCGAGCCGTGTTGTTATGACTTCGGCGGCGTCGATTCCGGGGTCGGAGCAGGTTTTGACTCCTCGGGCTTGTTCTGCCCAGGGGGTGGAGTCGGCACGGGAGAGGGGGTGGCACCCTTCTTGCCCTTGGGCCCGCTGCCCTCCCTCGCCTTTTCAGCGCCAGGACCCGTGCTCGGGGAGGCCGTGGTACCCTGAGCGGCCTTGGCATCCGGGCCAGCATTCGGCGCGAACGGCTTGCCCTCTGGCTTGACGAAGAGCTTGTCCGAGAGATTGGAGTTGAAACGGACATTCGTGTACTGGCGCTCGGTATCGAGGTCACCGTCGAGATAGATCTCTAGCTTGAGGGGAAACTTCACCTGAAGGCCCGAACCGTCCATGAAGGGCAGGTCGCGGTACTCTTTGTAGTACTGTTCCTTCTTCGAGGTGGCCTTCGGGTTCGAGCCCGCGTCCTGCCATTCTTTCTTGATCAGGAGAGCGTCCTTCTTCGAGAAAAAGTAGCGCTGATCCTGACGGCCGGAGAAATCCGTGACGACAACAATATCGCACGGGATGTCCTCCGACGTGCCCATGATCTCTTTTGGCGCGAGGGCTTGGCCCCCGATCGTGAGCGTGAAGCCGTCCTCCTTCCAGCGGCAGAAGAAGTCGTCCATCTGCTTGTCCCATACGAAGACCTGAAGGGTGCGACCATCGAGGGGTGAGACGGTGCCCAGCATTTGCACCCAGCCCTCCCCGACGTTCCCGTTGTAGATCTGGTTAAATGCGAGCTTCTCACCCTTGATGTCAAATCCCTCAATATCCCACTCCTCACGGATCATGATGCTATCCTTCATCATGAGGTTGATGTTGGCGACTGTGGGGCCCGTCGCAGCATGCTTGATATTGCGGAATTTCGTGGCTCGATCCTTTACCTTCGCAAGCAGCTCCCTGCCGCCAAGCGCCTTGAGGTAATTCTCAACGATGGCAATCGCCTGTGGATCACTCTCTCGTTTGACCTGAGCAGCGCCGGTCGTGTCGGGCGAAGAAATCGCAGGTGCGCCTGTGGCGGGTGCCAACTCGACTGGCTGGGGCGGGACTGCGGGGGGCTTCGAATCGACTGTGCCCTGAGCGTGGAGCGCAGTTGATCGGCTGAGCCAGAATCCAAGGGTGATAGCTATTGCCAGGGTAAACTTCCGCATGATCATTCTCTCCATTGGGTGGGTCCCGACGTCGCCGGGAACAGGACAACGACCTAAGAGGTACCGCAACGACCTCAACTTCGGGGGCTAAACGGTTCCCCTCGATGAGCGAGGGCCGACCAGCCTGGGGCGAGCGCGGCAAATCTTAGCGAGACGAGGGTTTGTATCACTCAATCGAGGGTCGATCAAGAGGGAAAAAAGGACTCCCACACCAGGAGATGGGCCCTCCGCCAACCGCCGTCGAGCTGATCCGTGGGCCTTCCCGCCCGGCGCTATTGGGTCTTCTTGGCGCCTCTCGCGGACTCGTTGGTCAATGCCTCCTCCTGCGAGTCAGGCGCGCACTTCCACTCCATCTCCCCGGGAATCGGGCCCTGCTTGTGCACGAACTCATACCCCTCTGAGTCGAGCCACCTGTAGATCACGTCAAGGGGCACAAAGAGCCCCATGTGCGGAACCACCGCGGGCTGCGTCTTGCCATAAGTATAGATCATGCTCGAAACACCGATCAGCTTCGAGCTCTCGGCCAGGTAGACTCCGCCACCCGAGTTTCCGAAAAAAGTCGGTGCGCTCAACATCCAAAAGACCTGGTCGGCCACGATTTTGGACTTGGAGGAGATCTCGCCCACGGTGGGCAGAGGACGGTTGCCGAGCGGACAGCCCACGGCGTAGGCCCGCGAAAATATGTCAATGGCACCCAGCTCCGCCGGAGGCATGAGCTCCGCGACCTGCAAGAATCGTCGCGCGGACTTGAGACGCAGGAGGGCCAAGTCTCGGGGCCGGTCGTAGACGACCAGACGAGCCGCGAAGACCTCCATGGCGCCAGAGTCAGCCTCTGGCAGGATCTGGACCTCCTCTACCGTTCCATCGTCGGCCCTGTCTCCCAGGACCTCGACCACGACGTGATAGGCCGTCAGAACAAAGGTGGCATACTCCGACTCGCTGGCGACCCCCTTGCTCCACAACGGCTGGGAGTAAATGATGACCCCGCTTCCAACCGTGCCGTTGCCCTTCAGTTGAACGGTCGGGTGAATCATCTTCCGCTTCATCTCCTGCGGGTCCCGGGATGCCCCGGAAAAAATTCGCTCCAGGCGGGCGGTGCCAGCCTCGAGGGCGAACCGCGTGCTCGAGATTTGCTCCTGTTCGATCTCGATACGATCAACGAGAGAGCCCTCCATCTCACGGGTGCGCTCGTCGAGGAGGTCGAGCAGCTCAGCTCGCCGGTCATCCAGCCGCAGGATGGCATCCTTGATCTCCCCTTGAGCCTTCGTGATCTCGAAGACGCAATCCTTCAGAGTGTCCTCGACTTGATCTCGAGTGGCTCCGAGCTCCGCGCTGTTGCGTGTCTCGGCAAAGACGATCCCGGCCCGTTGCCCGGAGATGTCGTGACGAACCCCGAGGATCTGATCCTGGAGCAGGAAAAACCCACCGAGGATCAACAAGATCCTGAGGCCCTCGCTGAGTATTTTCGGCCTTGCCCTGTCAGACATGCTCCTCCTTTTCGGCACGCCAAAGTGAAGAATTTCATACGAAAATCCGCTGAGGATACGATGGCCGGGGAACCAGGGGCAAGCTGCCTACTGGCTCACTGGGTACCGCGCGCCATGATGAGGTGCCTGAAATCTACCGGAGGCGCGCGGTACTCTTGAGGGGGGCCACGCTGCCCCCCTCACAATCCCCTTGCCGAGTACCGCCCAGGAGCTGCATTTTCAGGCACTAACTTGCGGTGGGCGGTACTGAGCTCCCCGCAAATGGCGAGGCGAGGTTGCCTCCTGTAGAACAATCCCGCGCCAGATTTGGACAGGAGGCCAATACACGCGCCGCAAAGCAGTCCCGGAAAATCAGTTGTGGGCGCCCGCAGGTTTGGAGGGGGGAATTTGGCAAACCAGCCCCGCAAGGCCCTGTGGGCAACGCCAGGCCCCCACGAACACCCCGCGAGCGAGGAAGGCCCACGGAACAAGAGCGACGCAGCTCCTCCTACTTTGCCGCGATAATGCTTACCAGCTTGCCGGGCACCACTACCACCCTCTCGACACGCCGGGTGCCAAGCAACTCGATGATCTTCGGACGCAGGAGGGCTCTCGATTCGAGCTTCTCCACTTCAAGTCGCGAAGGTTGCACCATTCGGTCGCAAGGTCTGCCGTCGAGGTAGATCAAGAACTCCTTTTCGGGCGGGTGGATAAGCTCGTCGCTTGGAACGGGCCAGGAAGCTGTCTCGATGGGCTGAGTCTCCCCCATTCGACTCCAGAGCTCCCTTGCCAGGAAAGGCGCGAAGGGGGACAAAAGGATCAAGAAGGTCCGCATGGCGCCACGGTCCATGTCTTCGGGAGCAGTGTCGGGATCCTCAAGGAACCTCACGAACCGCATCAGCGCAGCGACGGCAGTATGTGTTTTCCACAGGGAGAGCCGTTGAGTTACCTCGTGGATTAGCAGGTGTTTGGCCACCAGCATGCGACGAGATACGAACCGTCCTCTCTCGCGCCGCAAGTTGACCTGGTGCCAAATCCTGTCGAGGAACTGGCGCGCTGAAAAGATCGCGTTCTCGCTAACCTCAACACGCCTGTCGAGTGGGCCCGCGAACAGAAGGGCAATCCGCAATGCGTCAGCACCGAATTGTTCTACCAAGTCCAGGGAACTCCCCGGTTGTCTGGGCTTCCCGGGCCTGGGGGAATGCACGAGTTGAGCGCCGCCGAATTCCTGAAGCCTTGCGAAGGGCTCCGAAACCGGCCATTGGCCCGATTCCTCGAGGAACTTGAAAAGGTAACGGACCCTGATGACGTCGAGGACCGATAGCCCGGAGCGACCCAATCCGACGGCGACCGGCAGGATTGCCTCCATCTTGTCACCGGCGAAGGGCCGGAGCTTGGAAAGGCGCTCCGCCTGAGACTCCTCCTGTGCGTCGTCCTCGTCGACTGAGGTCAAGTCCTCGGGCTCGTCGGCCCGCCGATGACCTCTGTCCTCACCGCGGGAGGCCAGGCTCGAAGGCCCCGGCACACTCACCGGCGCCACGGGAGCTGGATCGACAGGTTCGTCCGGGGCACCACCCGTCAGCTCCTCACTCCCTCGCGTTCCCTCGGACTCCGGGGCAAATTCGTCCGGGCTCTCATCGCCAGCGTTCTCGTCGTTACCCTCCACGTCAAAGACGTCCCTATCCTCGGGCAGCCCCGGAGCGGCGTCGAGCGCTGGCACCGAGCCATCCGGGGAATCCTGGACTGTCGCCGCAGCTTCCTCGGGAGGAGCTGGTGTGCCGGAGACCGTCACGGCAGTGGCCACCTTCAGCGCCGTGCCGGCTTCTGCGAGATCGCGGAAGCCGTTGACCGGGCCCGCAAGCTCGGGCAGGAGCCCCGCAATCAAGCTCCACGCAGTGCCGAGCCACGGGTGGATCGTCTGCGTGTCCCGTGCGGCCGAGTCACCGCACCTGGGACAGGGGGTACGGACAAAGCTCTTTTCAGACTCGAGGGAGGGTTCGCCCTCCCTGGCTCTTCCCGGGTCGGCTCGGTGAGGACCGGGAGCCCCCGGAAACGGAGCCCGCAAGAGCTCCGACGGCAGTTCAACGGGCAGTGAAGCCTCGGGCACAGGCACCACCCCGCAACGTCTGCAATGCACCATGGGGACAGGGGCGCCGAATGGTGACGGCACGGAGAGCGTGAGCCAGCTCACGCGATACCGGGTAGTCCGCTGGCACACCCCTTTCCTCGAGAGAAGACTGAAAATGCGTTCGCCACCCACTCTCAAGGCGAGGCTTGTGAACGGGCCCGAGTTTGTCAGGACTCCGTCTCCAAGCCACGGCTCCTCAAGTTTCAAGTGAGAATCGAATTTCGCCTTGTCGCCGTGGATCACCTCACGGATCAAGAGCTTTTGCCGTCGAGCCAGCTCAAAGAGATCCTTGTCGTGCGCTGGCACACCAAGGATCACGCCGTTCGTGCCTCGCGCCTGGGCGAGGGTGCTGACGAGGATCGGAATCCGTCGAAGGTTGGCGGGATTGAGAGCAAAGCCTCCGATGCGAGCGGCAGAAATTCTCGGCTCGGCCCCCTTTCTGATCCGTTCCCGATAGCGCTGGACATCGTCCTCGTACGCCGGGTCCAGTAGCTGCTCGAGGAGAGGATGGTAGGGATCGAGCAGGATGAACGTGACGCCGAAAATCCGCTCGATCCTGGTCGTAAATGCCGTGATCTCCACGTAATCGTCGAGGAAGATCCGTGAAGCAGGAAAGGTGACCTCACAGCCGTGCACGCGACCGATCACTTCTTTCTGCTCCGCTGCCTGACCCGGCGAGAAGCCCGCACGCTCGAGGTCGTGGAGGAGCTTCTCTGCGTAGGGGCTCAGGTCAGCCCGCCACTCCATGACCTCGCCTGCCTTGAGCTCACCCTGACAGTCGCTACAGGCAGCGACGTGGCCGAAGTTGTGCTTCTTTCCACAACGGGAACAGAGGTCATAGTGGGTCTTTACCCGGCTCACAAGGCCGCGAAGGTACAGCTGGAGAAAGATCCACTGCGTAAAGCGGTAGTAGGACGGTTCGCCCGTCTCCACCAGCTTGGCTTCGGGGCTGACTCCAATGGCTTTCAGGAGCGCGCGATGGCCGGCGGCGTGAGCTTCCGCTCGCCGACAGAGCGTCTGGCCCAGCGCTCGGGCCTCTGCGAAGATTCCGGGACTGAAGGTGTCGAGGACCCGGGGCGACACGACCGCTTCCGAGCGGTTTCGCGAGAAACGTACAAAAGTGTCAGCCGCCAGCCACTGGCGGGTGAGCGAAAGGTCGGCATCGGGTCCCAACGCCTCGGCGGGCCACGGAAACACATACTTGGGAAGTTTTCCTCCGACCACACCCTCCCTGGCAGCATCCACCTCCACCACTTGTGGAAAAGCCTCTGCCTCCAAAGCCTGTCTCCACCTGGCTTCCACCTCTCCGAACGGGTATTCAGTTCGTCTCTCCATGTTACCTGGGGCGCAAACGATATGGCGAACTGCGACACCCTTCAATCAAAAACAATCTTGACTCTCCTTCCACTCTTCCTAATATGCTCAGCTTCCACCTTGGAACGGCTGGATCAACTCAACACCCAATCCAACTCAAAGTCAAAGGCTGCTGATAGGATTGGCCGAAAGATTTTACCCAAGAGACCCAGGAAGAAAATTCTACAGGCTTCAGGAAAGACTTCGCAGAGGACTGCAAGACTTTTTGATAAGTGCCTGTGGACGCACCAACAGATAGCTTGCGGGGGATTAGCTCAGCTGGGAGAGCGCAGCGATGGCATCGCTGAGGTCAGGGGTTCGATCCCCCTATCCTCCACCAATTCAAAGACCCTGCACGGAGACAAGCCTGTGCGGGGTCTCTTTTGTTTAGGGATCCCCGAGACTTTTTTTGCCTTTGACAACTTCCAACCGCCCCCCCCAGAATAGTCAGCCACAGTGATAGCGCAATTCGTTTTAATATCAAGACTTACACCGAAAAAAATGGCCTTTGCTCTGTGGGCTGGGCTCCTCGCCATCAGTAGCGGCTCTGGACCTGGATTGTCTCCTGCGCTGGCACAGGGTGATCCGCTGGAACGTCAACGGCAGCCGGAGGATGCGCCCCAGATGCTCATCGTGCCGGTCACGGGAGTGATAGACAAGGCTCTCACCGACTCACTCATTCGCCAGATTCAGACCGAGATGGCCCGGAGCGACTATCGACACATTCGGTACGTCCTTTTCGAGATCGACTCCCCGGGAGGGGACCTCGAAGCAGCACAAAAACTCTCGGAGTTCATCCTCGAGAGCTTGAAGGGCCTCACCACGATTGCCTTCGTACCTCCGGGCAAGCTATCGCTTGCCGAGAGCCTCCTCGTGACCTTCTCGGCAAAGGAGCTCATCCTCGGAGGTGAGGCACGTCTCGGCGCCGATCTCGGCCGCTCGCCGTCGCCAGAGCAAGACCGCGAGCTGCGGGATCGTCTGAGAGTTGTCGCCGGCGCCCGGGGCTATCCCAGCCTGGTCCTCGACGCCATGGCCACGAACCAGCATGACGAGGTCTACTCCCAACGGGTGGCCGTGGGGCTCAACGCAGAAGAAACAAAGTTCCGAACCAAGAGCGACCTCGATGTCGACCTCCGCGGTGCGCGAGGCGAGCCCGTGCGCGTGATTCAAAAGGGGGAGCGTCTCGTGGTCTCCGCGAGAGAAGCAAGCGAGAAGTTCAAGCTCACCCAACACAGCGCGGACAACCTCTCCGAGCTTCAAATCGCGCTTGGAATCAGCGTCGCCGAGGAAAACCAGCTCGGGCTCGGAAGCGGCCCCCGCAAGCTGGCCGCTGCCCCGGGCCTCCAGGGCCTCATCGAGGCGTTCAACACCCCTCTGGCACGCTTCCTGTTAATTCTCTGCGGCTGCCTGGCGGCCCTGATCGAGGTCAAGACCTTGGGGACTTCGATCGCGGGCATATTTTCTGTGTTCTGTTTCGGCATCTTTTTCCTTGCGGGGAGCCTTCCCACGCAGGCTCATCCACTTGGAACGGCCACACTCTGGGAAGTGATCCTCTTCGTCATTGGCCTCTCGCTCTTCGCGCTCGAGTTCCTCTTGCTCCCGGGCATGGCCATCTTCGCGATCTCGGGTGCCGCTCTCTGTGCGGTAAGCCTCGTTCTCGCCATGCTCCCTGCCGACGCCTCCGAGCTCGCAGGAAAGCAAACCATGGGCGACGCGATTGAGAGCGCGATCGCAACCCTCTCCTACGGCTTCGCGGGAGGTTGCCTTCTTTTCTTGCTCCTTGTGCGAATCCTCGCTCGCAGGGCAGGACCCTCGGGGGGGTTGGTCACGAGCGCGACGATTACCGGCGTTGCAACGGCGAATTCGGCAATCGCTGCTCAGACAATCCAGGCGGAGCTGATCGGGAAATCGGGCGTGGTTTCGACGACTCTTCGGCCTGCGGGCAAGGTGGAGCTTGCCCAAGGCCAGGTGCTCGACGTGGTTACCCTGGGTGAGTACATCGAGAAGGGCACTCGCGTGCGCGTGGCGTCGATCGAAAGCGGTGTGATCACGGTAACCCGGGAGAGTTCTCCAAACTCGAGCTGAGTAGCCAGGGCACTTGCCAGCAGAGGCTGAAAACAAATGGAATTGATCTTGAACGATTGGCGCGTGGCTTTCGTATTCCTCGGGCTCGGTGTCCTGTCCCTATTCCTCGAAGTCTTTGTGCCCTCGGGGGGCATCCTCGGCATCCTGGGCGTCTCCTTCGCTGGCTTCGGAATCTACGAGCTTTTTGCGCATGGCCACGTGGCCCTCGGCTGGGTGTCAATCGTCGTCACCTGCGCGGCAGCTTTTTTCGGGCTCCGTTTCGGTCTGCGGAGACTTGCCTTGCGCGGGTCCCTTCCAGTCGCGCTTACTGGACCGCCCGAGGATTTCCTGGCCTCCCTCGTGGGCAAGGAAGGAATTGTGCAGACGGCCCTTCGTCCAGCCGGCGCTGCCTTGATTGACGGGCAGAGGGTGGATGTCGTCTCTCAGGGTCAATTTGTCAATACAGGCGCCCACGTACGGGTCGTGGCAACGGAAGAAAACCGTATTGTGGTGCGAGAGGTCACCGCTTAGAGTACCGCTTCAGCTCGGGCCAACCACGCCCTGAAATTTCCTTCAGGCCCGAGCTCCCTGACCCATTGAGTTTGAGGAGAATTAATGCTTTCACACCCCCTGACTGTTGAGATCACCACCTTTGTCCTGTCCCAGGCCGGCCGGGGCGTTCGGCTAGATATCAGTGCCCTCGATATCGTCAAGTGGGCTGGAATACTTTTCGCTGTCATCCTGGGAATCGCCCTCTTCTTCTTCTTCGTGAAGTTTGGGGCGCTGTGGCTCCAGTCAATCTCGTCGAACTGCCCTGTCAAGATTGGTGAGTTCGTCGGCATGTACCTCAGAAAAATCGACCCACGATTGATCGTCGATGTGCTGGTCGCCACAACGAAAGCGGGCATCCCTGTCCATGTCGACAAGCTCCAGGCGCACGTTCTGGCACGGGGGAACGTGCGGGATGTGGTGCAAGCCCTGATCGCGTCGTCGAGAGCCAATATCAACCTTGGATTCGAGCGCGCTGCTGCGATCGACCTCGCCGGCCGCGACGTCCTGGATGCCGTGCGCACGAGCGTTCACCCCAAGGTCATCGACTGTCCCAACCCGGCTCGCGGCCGCACAACTATCGACGCGGTGGCGAAGAACGGAATCCAGCTCCGAATCAAGGCCCGCGTTACGGTCCGCACCAACCTTGAGCGTCTTGTGGGCGGCGCGACGGAGGAGACCGTCATAGCGCGTGTGGGAGAGGGCATCGTTGCGGCCGTCGGTCAGGCGGACTCGCACAAGGACGTGCTCGCCAACCCACGCATGATTTCCAGAGAGGTGCTCAACGCCGGCCTCGACGCCGGGACTGCCTTCGATATTGTGTCGATTGACATCGCCGACGTGGATGTCGGCGAGAACGTCGGTGCGAAGCTGATGGCGGACCAGGCCGAGGCCGAGAAACGCAAGGCGCAGGCGGAAGCCGAGGCGCAGCGAGCCATGGCCGTGGCCCGGGCTCAGGAGATGGAAGCTCTCCAGCGCGAGAACAGAGCCAAGGTGATCCTGGCGGAGGCGGAGATTCCAATGGCCATCGCCGAGGCGTTCCGCACGGGCAACCTGGGTATCAACGACTACTACAACTTCCAAAACATCCAGGCCGACACACGCATGCGCAACACGCTGGCCGAAAGCGCAAGCTCTGGTGTCGGCTCCAGCGGCGGTGGAACCCAGTCGACAGGACAAGAGACCTGACCCTGGAAGGCATCCTCAATTGGACAACGATGTAAGCCTCCTGTTCAAGTTCGTCATCTTTGGCCTCTTCGTGGCCATGGTGATCCTGAAGTCTCTCTATGAACACTTCTGGAAGCCGCTTCGGGGTCAAGGGGGCGCCGGGTCGGCCCCCCCTCTGGCCCAGAAGGACACCGAGTCGATCCGGAGGTTCCTGGAGCAGATCCGGGGAGAGACCCCGCCTCCCCGGGAGCTCACGACTCAAGTGAGCGTCGAGAAACGACCCCGCAGGGAGCGCCCAGCGAAGCGGGAAGGAGGCACTGTTTCGCCCCCTCCAGCGCCCGAGGTGGAGAAGGCGGCACCCAGCGTGCATGAGTACCTGAAGGAGCTGTCGCGCAATGACGCCAAGGCGGCCGAATTGAATCCGGTGCCGCCCATCCGCACTCCCTGGCTTCCCGGCATGAACGCCAGCCTTCGCGACGCGATCCTTGCCGAGGTGATTCTGGGCAGGCCTGGGCGGCGTTCACAGCGGCCAGCGCGCGCACGTCGATAAGAGCCTGTTTCAGTAGTCGCTCCTGGCTTCGGCCGACTGCACGCCCGCGATGCTGTCCCGCCGCTCTCCACGCCTTGTGCGGCACGGCTCGGCCTCGGGCCTTACGGATCGACTACTGAAATAGGCTCTTGGCCAGGATGTCCCACTCAGGGACGGGACGGGTATAATTCTGGCCTCAGGTACAATCTATCGATTTCCGCCGGGGATTCCCCCTCTTGCCCACCCTTCAAAGCAGATTCAAGCTGATCCGTCTTATTATTTCCAGCATCCTTGTCCCGGGGAGCCTGGTTGTGAGTCCCTTCACGTTCGGACAGTTCACGGCGCCGGAACGGATTACTGCGCCCAATGAGGCAACGACTTCCTTTGACCAGGGCCTCGATTTCTTTGGGAACCTTGTCCTGGCTCATGAGGAGGGCGCGCAGCTTGCCGTGGAGACTCTGGGTGGACACTTCACGGACCATGCTGCTCTCGGCGAGGGCATGGAGCCCCGATTGGCCTTTAGCCCCCTCGGCGCATTCATTGCATACTCCGCACCATCTCCGGGGTCTCAAAACCACAGGATTGTCGTGAGGACCCGCACCAGTAACGCCTGGAGCGCCGCGCATTCGTTTTCACCCGAAGATGGCGGCGACGCCAGGGTCCCGGCGATTCAGGTGACAAGGCAGGGCATTCACGCGGTCGCCTGGGAGAGGCGGGCCCCGGGAGCATCCCCACGGATCTGGTTTCGTAGGTCAGGCGCACCCGCGGTGGAGATTGGTCAGGGCGAAGCACCCTCCCTTGCGATCGAAGGATCAGGGAGGTCTCACATATTCTTCCTGCGCCAGGGCGACATCTTCCACGCCAAGGAGTCATCGACTCTGCCAGGCTCCTTCGGGCCGGCAGTGAACGTCACCCAGACGCCCCTTCTTGCGGAGTCCCCTCCGAGCTCCGCCATTCACGAGCAGCGGCGGATACTGCTCTGTTTCGAGCGAGAAGGCAATATTCTGCTCGCCAATGATTTGGCGGGCGATTTTTCCACGCCATCCCGGATAGCCACAGGCGGCGCGCGCCCGGCAATGGCGATTTCGCCCAATGGAGCGCTCTCCCTGGTTTTTGAGACAGGCACCGATCTCAAGGCGACACTGGGCACAACGTTTCTTCTGCCCCCGCCCGTTACGGTTCTCACCTCGGCCGCAAAGGCGCGCCGCCCAGTCGTTGCCGTCGACTCCTTTGCCAACACATTCGTCGCCTTCCTGCGCGACGGAGCTCTTTACTCTATGAGCAACGCAGGCGTCCCTCAGGCCAGCTTTGAAGCAGACCCGCTCCGTGGCGAGGCACCCCTGAAGGTTGCCTTCCTGGATCGCTCGAGCGGAGACGTCACCGCCTGGGCCTGGGAATTCGGCGATGGAGGCACGTCGAGCGAGCAAAATCCCGTCCATACTTACGAGTTGAGCGGGCAGTACAGCGTCCGCCTCCGCGTCACCGGGCCTGGCGGCGAGAGCCCCATCGCCTCTGAAAAGCTGGTGCTGGTATTGGACCCTCGCAATGAGATGCATGCAATCGACGTGGCGGCCTTTCCTGGGCAGGAGAAGGTGCACATCCCCGTCCTCGCAACTCACGCCAGAGCCGCGCAGGGATTCACCCTTGCTGCTGTTTACGATCCCGAAGTTCTCACGGTGCGCGAAGTCGTCTACGACGAAACCCACTTGAACGGCATCGGACCCGAGCTCTTTGCTGTCAGCGTGTCAGACGACCCCGCCGAGCCCTTCATCACAGCCGGGATCCTCTTCGATGTGACCGAGCCCTTTGATGGGCGAGTCCTTCCGCCCGGTCAAAACCACCGCATCGCCAACATCATCGTCAATGTCTCCCCCGATGCCAGGGCGGGCACTTTCACGCCACTTGAGCTCATGAACCAGGTCGGAAGGCCGCCGCTCAACAACATCTTCACGATCAACGGGTTCACGCTCTTGCCTGTCCTTGGCAAGCCGGCCAAGGTTCATATTCGAAGGCTCTCGTTTCCGCCCCCGAGATTTTTCCGACGAGGAGATGCCGATTCCAATGGCCTCGTGAACCTGACCGACGGGATCACAATCCTGAGCTACCTCTTCACGGGCGACAAGAGTCCTGCCTGTTTTGACGCCGCCGACGTTACCGACAGCGGATCCGTGGACGTCTCCGACGCGGCGTTCCTCCTGAACTTCCTCTTCAAGTCCGGGGAATATCCGCCGCCTCCGTTTCCGGACTGGGGCCTCGACCCCACGGATGATGAGCTGACGGACTGCCTGCTCCGATAGCAAATGCCGGGAAGCGCGGTCAGAGTGAGGCTCGCTGACGCCATTTGGCTGAGCGCTACCGGTCGGCCATCGGCCATGAGATCAGCTCGTTGATATGCGGCCCTCACGTGCGCCCCCCGAACGGGCGCAGAGCTGAGCTCGAGCCCGTTCCGTGCATTCCAGCTTCGTGTGCAGTGTCTCACGCTTCTGGCGCACCTGGCTGAGGCTCTTCTCCATGTGAACGAGGCCGTCCTCCGCTATCGCTATCGAGCGGCCCAGTCGAGCGTCAAGGAAGATATCCTCGAAGATAGCTCCGAGGAAACTCACCATCACGGACTCCAGTCCGCCAAGCCGGATTTTCAAGCTCCTGACGCAGAAGAATTCCTTCTGCGCGAGCTTCAAGTTTCTATTCGCTCCGGCAATCATTTCCTTGGCACGCCCGATGTTCGAATGGCGAAAGATGTCGGTCGAATACCCGCTCTCGACCCAGGACTCAATGTCGAAAGAACCCTTCGCGCCTATCAGGAACATCCGGACGCTTTTCATGTAATCCACGGTTCGAGCCAAGAAGAAAATTCCTTCGTCGAAATTGAGCGCGTCCTCCGTGAGCGAGTTCCAGAGTACCTCGGTCCGCTGGAGCATCTCGGGGATCTTCCGGATCCTGGAGGAGTGACTCGGAGCCAGGCTCTTCACCGCCACGCCTCTCTCCTCCGCAAGGATGCTCCGTTTCTCCCCAAATCCCAGAAAGCTCTCCAACTTCGACCTGGCTGTCTCCAGTTCCCTGAGCAAGGTCTCCCGTTCCTCCAGAAAAAGCTCCAGGATTCCTGCCGAAATGAAGTCCTCCCTGGCCCGAAAAAAGAAGGGCCCCGCCTTGTCGGTGCGGGCCTTCTCGAGGGCAATCTGTTGGGAGATCTTGTTGTACTGCAGGTTTTGCAAACCCCGCACGGCGCTCTGGTAGTTTGTCACGCAACGCTCAAGGGCCTCGACTTCCGCCGCAAGTAGCGTGCACTGCTGCTTGAGGCGACGCGCCTTCTCAAGCTTGATATCGCAGTAACCCAGTTCCTTGTCGATCTTGTCAAGTCTTCTCGTCATCTTCGCACCGTCATCTTCGCATCGTGTCACTTACCGTGATCAACGATAACGCTTCTCTCCAAAGAGCCCCCCCTTGGGGCGCACCAATGCCAAGTTTACCGCTCAATTATTACATCCCGGGGCAAATCCGCTCCGGGGTCATGAATTGGGTGCTGCGCGGGGCACACTTGCCTCTGGACCTCGGGGGCAACCTGCGGGGACCTCTTCAGCGGCCCTGGAGTACCCCGTAGCCCTGTCGGCCCTTCTCTGGTAACCTCGAGAGCCTATGAGCTCCTGGCTTGGACTCTGGGTCCTCTCCCTTGCGCAGTCGTCCGCCCCCGGGAGCTTTCACGGCTGGAAGACGGACTGTGAGTACCGCTTTGTCTGGTCTCAGGACCGGCAGAAGGTCGGAGAAACCACCCTTCGCTGGAGCTTGATGGGGGAAAATCGCGAAACGCCTGCCGTTCGGTGGAAAATCGATTGCCGGCGATCCTACGATCGACTCGGGATTTCACAACGCTCCTCGTCCATGACCCTCTGCGACGCCGCAGGATTCGTGATTCAGTACGAGGATCGGACCGATGTCACGGCAAATGTCGGCAAGAAGGCGAAGCAGGTGACGAACATTGGATTGACCGGCGAAAAGGCCCACGTCACCTACACGCAGGAAGGGAAAACGCAGCCACGCATCGAGGCGGTGCTGCCGGCTGGAACACGACTGACGGCTAGCCAGGCCATCGAACACTGGATCCTCTTCCTGGCCACCTGGTCACGAGAGCCCGAGACCCGAGACCAGGATCTCTATTATCCAGACTTCGGCAGAGTGCTGAGGGTCACCTTCAGGCGAGGCAGCGAGGAAAAAGTGCGGATAGGCTCTGGCGAGATCGTGACAGTCCCCCATGCATTCAAGGCGGCTAGGGAAAGCCTCGAGGGAACGGTTTGGCTGGACAAGAACTCCCGCCTCGTTCAGATTGAATTTATCAATGCGCTCAAGCCAGAGCTGACGCTGCGTGTGACCCTGGCCGACGAGACACCAGGCGCGAAGGACAAGTAAGCAGCTCAAACTACGCCTCAAGCTACACTCCTCGCGGCCATGATTGGGACATCCTGGCCAACGATCCCTCGCCCTCGGCGCCCATCAGGCGCCGAGGAGGGGGAGGGCGCCGCCAGGCGGCCGATGCGGGGGAGGCCTTCCTCCCCCGCGAAGAGTATCTCACTCGCCGAGATGGCGAAAGCGCTCAAGAGCGGCAAAGCAGCTCACCACCACCTTCTCAAGGCGTACCAGATCGCCCGCCCGCTCCTCATCGACGTAGAAATCATTGGGGTGCGCCTCGAGGCCCAACGCGGGGTAGACAACAAACTTTGAGTACCCGTAGCTCTCTTCCTGGATTGCAGCGAGCAGATTCGTGAGAAGAGCGCTTGCTCGCATGTATTTCTCCTGCCCGCGGCTTGCGTGCACCTCAAGGAGCGCTCGAAGCTTTGGCCGCCATTGCTCGTCCAGGAACTTGCGCCACTTCGGCTCATCGAGAGTACCTTCCGGCGTCAAGTAATCGCGTGAAAGCCAGGCTGATGCTTCCGCGCCGCTGCGCATTCGAGGCCTCTTGCCATCAATAAATACTCGCCGCTCGTCGACTCGGGAGTTGAGCGTGAGCTTGAGAGCACGCTCCAGCCTCCGGGCCTCGTCCAAGACCCTCGTATAGTAGGCGCGCGTGTCGTCATCCTGCTCCCGACTCTCGCTCACGCTTCCGGCAAAAATTTGTCGACGCGCTTCAGGTACCTGCAGTGAATTCCAGTCAACCTCGGGATATGCCTGTTGCCACTCCTCGATCAAGGAGGGTGCTTCGAGCACAATGCCAAAGGACGATCGAACCTCGTAAATCCCGGAGAAAAAAGCTCGCGGCTGGGGAGTTGTCATGCAAGCCTCGAACCTGCGGCTGTTGACCACCGCATTTTCCGTGTCAGCGATGGTTCGTTCCTCGTCGAAATAAAGGCTCGTCTGGATGTGCGCACCGTCCGGAAGCCGAGTCGTTCCCTGGACGCGAACCCGTAAGCCGTTTCCCCAGTCCTCAACCAGCACGTCCTGGAGGCGGATCCAGGAGTCCTCGTTAGCCTTCAGGCCAGCCGTCAGGTTGATGGTCCAGCGGATTCGCTCGGGCTGCTCGGGTATCAACGAATCTTCCGGGGCCCTGCCCACTGATTCGTCAGAAAGTGCTCCGTTGGGTATTCCATTGGAATCGGCGGGGCTCGTGGACGGGTCAGGATCCCCGGTAACAACACTGCTCCAGCGCGAGATCTCCTCGGTACGCCGCAAGACCCTCAGAGGCAAGCACCGCGGGCGAGAAACGCCTGGAAAAGCAAAGGTCCCGTCGGCGCCCACCAGGGCTTTCTCCTCCCCCAGCAAGACCTCCCACCCACTCCCTGGCCCCGTGAGCGACTCGACGATCCGACCGGCTGGAGCCAGCGCCCTTGGCTCTCCAGCCCTCGCCGGCGACGCCTCGGGCACCGCAATCGGCTTTACCACCGGATGAGGCCTGGCCCTCCTTGCCACCAAATCCTCGCGGAGCACCCGATAGAAGACCACCCCTGCCAGAGCCAGGAGGACCAGGACGGCCAAGCCAAGTAAGTGGCCACGGTTCATTGTGAATGAGAATATCGGGTACGGTACGCATTGCAAAGCCGCGAACTGGCCAGAACGGCCAGCCACGCATCGGCTGCATGGGATCGGGACTGCCACGATCCCACGGGAATCTTCCAGTGGACCACTGCTCGACGAGCCAGCCTGACTCCTGGCATTTCCCACCTTCCCCCGGGGACCGGTTAACGTACCCCACAAGACATCGACTCTTGGTACAATCCGGTCATGCAGAGCGGACCGAACCGATCCGTCGTAATCACAGGGCTTGGCTGTGTCACACCGCTTGGAAACAGCGTACTTGAGTTCTGGAACGCGCTCCTGGGGGGCCGAAGCGGCGCAGGTCCGGTCAAGAGCTTTGACTCCTCCTGTTATCGAACCCACGTGTGGTGTGAAGTCAAGGACTTCACACCACACGTACAGAGAACCAGGGGCCGCGCAGCGCAGCTGGCCATGGCGGCAGGAAAAGAGGCCCTGCTCTCGGCAGGCATCGAGCCCGAGTCCGAGGGCTTGATGCTGGGGGTCTCGATCGGCACGACCATGGGCGAGGCCAATTTTCTTGACCGCCTTACAGATACGAGTCACGACCCCGTTGCGGCGCCCTGGGCCGAGGTGCTCACCCACAGCGCGTACTCCATCACTTCCGACGTTGCCGAGGGCCTCGGTATCGAGGGCCCGCAGGCTTCCCTGCCGGCGGCCTGCTCCGCAGGCAACTATGCGGTAGGGCTTGCACTGGATTGGATCCGGCAGGGACAGTCGGACCTGGTCCTCGCCGGCGGCGCAGAGGCCTTCAGCGAATCCGCCTTCGCGGGCTTCAACCGGTTGAGCGCCATGTCTCCAGACCGCTGTCGACCGTTTGATCGAGATCGCCAGGGCCTCCTTCTTGGCGAAGGCGCAGCCCTCATGCTCCTCGAATCGGAAGATCACGCACGACGCCGCGGAGCGCAGATCCTCGCCAGGGTACTGGGGTACGGCCTGAGCTGTGACGCTCACCACATCACGGGGCCTCACCCCGAAGGCAACGGAGCTGCCGCCTGCATGCGCAACGCCCTCAACGACTCTCATGCTGACGCCATGGACGTGGGTTACTTGTGCTGTCACGGGACCGGCACACAACAGAACGACCGCATCGAGGCAATGGCCATCCACAAAGTCTTTGGCGAGGGAGCGCGCCGGTTACCCGTGAGCTCCATCAAGGCGCTCACGGGCCACATGATGGGCGCTGCGAGCGCGGCCGAGGGCATTGCCTGCGTCCTTGCTCTCAGGGATGGAGTCCTGCCCCCGACCTGCAACCATGAGAACCTTGACCCCGAGTGCCCGCTCGACGTCATCCCAAACCAACCAAGGGAGCTTCGAGTACGGTTGATCCTGAATAATTCCTATGCCTTTGGCGGAAACAACGCCTGCGTCGCCTTCGGGGCTTGGCCCGGGGTCGCACAAAAGTAGCATGGGCGAACCCGAGGCACCGAGCACAGGAGGCACTCACTTCCCGAGGCGCGTCGTTGTGACCGGGCTCGGGTGGGTTTCAGCACTTGGCAGCGGCCGGGCGAGAGCCCTCGAGGCTCTCTCGAAAGCTCCCTCGAGCAAGCCCGCGCCCGTTTTCGATCCTCACTCGGAGGGTCTGCCCGTGCCGGCGGCGCCGCTCTATACAGCCGATGAGAACAGCCTGCGGGATGCGCTCGCCCGCCTCGGTCCGAACGATCTGGTCGACGATGCAGAGCTGCATCTCGCCGCTGCCGCCGCGAAGATGGCCATCGAGGATGCCGGGGCCCAGTCGCTCCTCGGCGAGGCAGCACTGGTCCTCACCTACGAGGCGCCCGGACTCGACAGGATCCTCAGAGGGCTCTTCCATGATTTTGTCTCGAGCGAGGCCAAGTCGGGAGCAACTCCCGAGCAGATCTTTGAACACCTCTTCAACGTTCACAAGGACGCAGCCTATGGTATGCATTCCTTCCTGCACCTCCACAGCCTTGCAAAGGCACTGAACATTCACGGCCCCACGCTCTTCGTAAACAACGCCTGCGCCTCGGGCCTCTACGCCCTCGAGGCTGCGGCGCGCAGCATTTCTGAAGGACATGTGGATGTGGCGATGGCCGTCGCTGCGGAGTCGTCACGATTCCCTGCAAAGCGGCTCTGGTTCGCGGAAGGAGGGCTCTACTCAACCGACGGCAGGATTCGCCCTTTCGACAGCAATCGTTCCGGCCTCATTCTGGGAGAAGGAGGAGCCGCGTGGGTTCTCGAGCCGCTCGAGGCCGCCATGGCAAGGGGAGCCAGGGCTCAGTGGGAATACATCGGCGGGGGTTTCAACCAGGAAGGTTGGAAGGTGACTATCCCCAATTTCTCGGAGCCTTATTACGAGCAAGCCATCCTCAAGGCCCTCAAGACTGCGCAAGTGGCCGCGGAGGACGTTGACGTCATCGTGGCGCATGGCGCCGGCACGGCCCTGAGCGACGCCTATGAGGCCAAGGGAATCACGGCCGTATTCGGGGACTGGCCGAAACGCCCCCTGATCACGTGCTTGAAGGGCTGGATCGGGCACACACTGGGCGCCAGCGCCGCCATCGAGACTGCCCTCGTGCTGACGTGTCTCGAGGCGGGTTTTCTTCCAGGGGCCGCTGGCTTCGAAAACTCCGACCCTCGACTTCGCATGGAGCCCATTCGACAGCCCACGCCCTCGGCAGCGAGGACCGTGCTCAAGGTCTCCAACGGCTTCGCGGGATTCAACGCGGCCAGCATCTTTCGTAGAATCCCGGAATGACCTCCAGAATCGCCATATTCACAGACGAGGGTTTTCTCGAGCACAAGACGGGCCCAAGACACCCGGAGCGCCCCGAACGACTGCTTGCCATTCGAGAGGCGCTCGAGGGCTCCGATTTCGCAAATCGGCTCGTCTGGCGCACGGCCCCACCGGCCGAAGAGGCCTTGATCCTGTCTTGCCACACAGACTCCCACCTGAGGCGAATCATTGCCGCCACGGGTCGGTCGGGCCGAATGGATCCAGACACGCCCTTCTCGCCCGAGACGACGAGGGCCGCCTTCCTCGCTGCCGGCTGCGCGGCCCGGGCGGCGCAGGCCTGTATTCAAGGCGATGATGGCGTCAGAAGCGCCTTTGCCCTGGTACGTCCACCCGGCCATCACGCGACTCGAGATCAGGCGATGGGTTTTTGCTTTTTCAATAACGCGGCCATCGCCGCTCGCCAGGCCCAGAGGTTGGGTGCGAAGCGCGTGCTTGTCATCGACTGGGACGCGCACCACGGAAATGGAACCCAGGAGATCTTTTACTCGGACCCGACAGTCTTTTATTACTCGCTGCATGTGCACCCGCACTACCCGGGGACTGGAGCGTCTGGAGAAATCGGCGAGGGAGAAGGCCTGGGCACCACGCTCAACCGTCCGCTGCCCCACGGTTTCCCAGCCGACCGCTATTTGCAGCTCTTCGAGGAGGACCTCGACTTGATAGCGAAGCGCTTCGACCCTGAATTCGTGGTGGTGAGTTCGGGGTTCGACTCCCACAAGCTAGATCCTCTCGGCGGGCTAGAGCTCGACGACGAGGACTTCGGGCGACTGACACAGGCAGTCTTGCGGCGGTTTCCTCCCGGTCGCCTCCTGAGCGTGCTCGAGGGAGGCTACAACCTCGAAGCCATTGGCCCGGCGGCTGTGTGCCATGTCCGGAGCTTGCTGGGCCCAGGCGATGACCGATAGCCTGAAACTTCCGTCTTGCATGAGCCCGCTCGAGGCTGACAATTATACTTTTTGCGGCCATAATCAAGAGATCCTTGACGATGGCTCCCCCACCATCGGCGCCGGAAGCGCCCCGTGCGGGGAAGTCTTCCTCCCCCGCGGGGAGTATCGAATTAAGTGGAGTTTTCAGCGCCTTTTTGGCTTACCCATCACTTGCAGGAATGAACATGCTCCCACAGCGTAACCCATGGTTGTCCACCGCCCTTGCGGGGTCCGTTCTCTGCTTGAGCCTCTGCACAAGTCCCCTGTTTTCCGATGGTGACGACGATTCACCGGACGCGACGCCCGCCGAGAAGAAGGCCACCAGCAGCTCGGTGCCAAAGAAAAGCGAGCCGAAGACGCCTTCAGAAGGGAAGATCGAGGACGCTCTGCAGTTGCGGAAGCTCGGCAAGTACGACCAGGCTTTCGGAAAGCTGAAGGAAGCATCTACCCTGAATCCCTCCCCAAAAATTCAGGCGGAGCTCCTCTTTCGCACGGCAGAGACTTATTTTGTGAAGGGCCAAAATGCCACAAAAGGAAAGCTCCCCGGCGTTGAGCCGGACCCCTGCTACCAGGAAGCGATCAAGGTTTTTGACGAGCTCATCACGAAATTTCCCAAGGAAGAGATCACCCCGGAAGGCTTGTACCTGAAGGGCTCTTCCTACCTCGTCCTGGGAGACCTGACGAACGCGCTGTCGGCTTATGCGTCCGCGTACCGAGACTTTCCCGGGAGCAGCTACCGGTCCAAGGCGCTCGAGCGCGTCGGTGTGTGCCATGCGGGCCTGGACAATGCCGCGGCTGCAATAAAGGCGCATCAGCAGACCCTGAAAGAATTCCCGGGTCGCTCTGAAGCCGCCACCAGCAAGACGGAAAAGTACATCCGTGAGCTCGAGCTTGTGGGTAAACCAGCGCCGCCCTTGAAGATCGCAAACTGGATCGATGGCGTTGCGACCAGGGGCCTCGACACCTTCTCCGGCGAGGTTGTCGTGCTGATCTTTTTTGCCACCTGGTGCCAAAGCTGCAAGTCAGAGCTGCCGCACCTGCGCGCGCTCATGAACACCTGGAGCTCCAAGGGCGTCACTTTCCTCGGGATTTGTGACCCGGATGACCCGAAGAACACCGAGTCGGTCGAAGTTTACGTCAAGAATAACAACCTCCCCTTCGTCGACGTCGGCCTCGACCCTGGCTCCAGGCATCTCCCCCGCTATCGAGTCAGCGGCTTTCCTGCTGGCGTGGTCATGGACCGAGGGGGTCGAATTCGTTGGCGTGGCCACATGGCATTCTTTCCAAAACCTCTCATCGAGAAGGCCCTGGCGGAGAAATAACTGCTCTCCGAGTCGCGCTGCAAGTCGGAGAGCGGCTTCTGCCTCGTCCGGGTGCAACAAGAAAAATGGGAGAGAAAATGGAATACGGCTTGAATGTTCGTCAAGGCGGTGCCCTCGATTTCGTCAGCCTGGGCGCCCTCGTTCACCGCCTGGACACAGGACTCATCCCCTTTCGCAAGGCGACGTGCTGCCAGATCCACGTATCCGGAGGTGAGTTCAACTGCGCCGCAAATCTGTCGGACTGCTTTCGCCTCTCCACGGGAGTCGTGACGGCAATGGTGGGCTACCCGATCGGCGACCTGATCTCCGAGCGCGTGAGAGCCATGGGCGTCAAGCCCTTCTACAAGTACTTTCCTCACGACGGAGTCCATGGCCCGAACATGGCCACTGTCTACAGCGATCGTGGCCAGGGAGTGCGCGCTCCCGTCGTCTTCTACAACCGATCCAACGAAGCAGCCGCCCGCTTGAAGGCTGGAGACTTTGACTGGAAGGACATTTTCTCGGGAGGCATCCGCTGGTTTCACTCGGGTGGAATCTTCGCCGCGCTCTCGGAGACGACCCCGGATCTCATCATCGAGGGAATGCGGGCAGCAAGGGCCGCCGGAGCCGTCGTTTCCTTTGACTTGAACTTCCGCCAGAAGCTCTGGAAGATCTCCGGTGCCGAGGCGCTGGCCGTGGAGACGTTGCAACGCATCGTGTCAAATGTCGACGTCCTCGTTGGCAACGAGGAGGACTTGCAGAAGGGCCTTGGGATTGAAGGCCCGGAGGTCGCTGCGAGGTCGAAACTTGATTCGAGCGCTTTCCTTGGAATGATCGGCAAGGTGGTTGAGAGATATCCGCAGGTAAAAGTCGTGGCGACGACCCTGCGCGAGGTGCACTCGACGAATCGCCACAGCTGGAGCGCAGTGGCGTGGATCAACGGCAAGACCTATACCGCACCAACCTGCGAGCTGGACGTGCACGACCGAGTGGGCGGCGGGGACGGATTTGCGGCCGGCCTCTTCTTTGGTCTTCTCACGGGTGTGGAACCAGAGGAAGCCGTCAAGCTGGGTTGGGCACACGGCGCTCTTCTCACCACCTTTCCCGGTGACACCACCATGGCTACCGTGTCCGAGGTCCGGGCCTTCGCCAGGGGCGGTTCAGCAAGGATTCAGCGATAGGCCTTCACGAGCAATTGGCCCCTGGGCAGGCATCCTGTGCAATCGGAGCGCACTCTCCTGGTCCCGGGAACGGGATTGGATCGGGTGCCCCCTGGAACAGATAGCGAAGGAGAAAGAGCGCGTCGTCAAGCTTGATATCCCCGCTCCCGTTCAGGTCGCTCGCCGCCGGACACGACACTTCGCCCTTGCCCTGGAACAGAAAACCCAGGGTCGCCAGCACGTCCCCGAGGTTGGTACTGCCATCCGAGTTTACGTCGCCGCGGTGGTATCGACTCCCGGGTTCCTTCGTGGCGATCACGCCGGGAGTGCCCCCGTCGATATCAGAGGCCCGCCAGCTCTCCGGCCTGTCGTTGTATCGCCAGGTACTGACCTCGGTCAGTTCCAGCGTACGGCCGAACCCGCTCGCCCCGCGAGGCCACAGGCCACCGGATGAATAGCTGAGGAAATCGACGGTTGCGGGGTGACCCGGCCCCCTGTCCCTCACGCGGAGCATCTCACCGTCATTGTCAAGCGTGCCCGCGTACGGCCCGAAGATGTTCGGGATCTTCCCGTGGCGCCCCTCAAGAGCCACCGGATCCTTGGCGAGGACAAGGACACTGCGCGCCTCGGCCCGAGCGCCCTGTGGGAATGCGAACTCCACGCCCTCGACACTCCAGCCGGAGAGGCCAATCGGCTGTTCCCCGGGATTCCACAGCTCGATGAACTCGAGCTTCTCCTCCTGCCCCGGCGGATTGTAGTGGAGCTCGGTGATCATGAGACGCTCGTGACCTGTGAATTTGGAGCGTTGGTCCAGATACCAAAGCAAGTGCTCCCGGCGCTTCTTCACATAGAAGCGAACCCGATCCACGTTGGAGAGGAAATCGCGTGGGAACTGCCCCCCGCCCTGGTCGTCCGTCAGCCTGCCCCACATCCGGATATCCTCGTCCTGCTCCTCAAAAAGCAGCTCCTTGAGCACGGTGAACCGAGCCTCGTAAAACTCCTCGGTAAAGCGCTCCTGAAGCGTGTCATGAAGCCGTACCAGGTAAGCCCGGCGGTACCAGGAACCAGCGTCGGAAAAAAATCGGTCCAGGAGGTAGTTTCCGAACTCTCCGTCGACAGCCGTCGCGAACCATGGGGAGAAGCCCGGGATCATTTCCGAGTCGTCAAACACGCCCCCCTTCCCAAACGTGAGGTCAAGATCCCAGGGTAGCGGGATCCACTTTCCGTTGGCGAGGTCGTGATAAAGGTAGTGGTTGTGGGAGGTGTGGTCGAAGTTGTTGATGAGAACCTGCGCCAGCTGGTACTCGATGATTCGGTCCGGGTGGGTGTTCGCAGGGAAGAACGTGCGAAGCTTTGTGAAGCTTGTCGAGTGCAGCTCTTTCAAGAAAGCGATGAGGTCGGAGTGATCACCGTTCTCATTGGTTTTTTTCTCCCAGGGGCCTGGCCCACCACCTCCCGGTTCTTCGCTCGAGCCCACAGACTTGTAGAGATTGCCGTCCGGGTCGAGCCCATTACGCTCCAGCATGTGCTCGTCAGGATTTTCGAGGGCGCTGAAGAGACCGTAGTACTGACCGTTCACGTGCAATCGTATGTATTGGTCCCTGCACGCCGGGTAGCCCAGGTCCTCGAAAAGGTCCCAGCAAAGCCGCTCCCGGATGAGCGACTTGTCCGTCCAGAGACCCTGGAAGTTGAGCTTGCGTTGCCGCTCAAATTCGCGGCCCCGTTGAAATCGAAGCTTCATGTACGGCTTGGGCGTACGACAGACCGATGCGCCGCGCATTCGGATACCGATCCCCGGGTAGAGGTCACCACCGTGGGCCAACGAGCCAGTCCAGTAGTGCTGGCAGTCCAGCTGCTCAATGATACGAAGCGGCTTTTCTTGTGATCGGTGCTGGAGCAGCAGTTGGTAGGTCGGAAGGCGCGAGGCCGGGCGCAAATCGTTGACGTAGAAACCGTGCACACCCGTCGGATCGCTCTCGGGCGGCGAGGTGCCAACGTTTCCAGCAACATCCACCCCGCGGATCCGATAGGTCACGATTGTATTGTGCGGAAACATGGGAAGCGTCGCTCCAAAGACACCGTCCCCGGCTTTCCCATCACCGTGCGCCCCGTCGTCCGCGCAGTCGATCGTGCTTGTCGATGACTTCAGGTCGATGTTGTAGTCCAGTTTCACGCTCGCGGGGGACGCCTCCGAGCGCACGCGGGCGCTGATGCTGACGGCATCCCCGGAGCCCGGCTCCTTGATGGAACGGGTAACGTCCGTCACATGGGGCGAAAGCCATTGCGAGAGGGCCGTGTTGGAACGCCCCGGGGTGGCGCTGGGCTTCGCATCGAACCGCCAGAAGAGGCCACGATCCGGCGTCGAATCAAGGAAGCCGGCGGAGAAACCTCTCCAGCCACTCAAGTGGGTGAAGTCGAATGCAAGCTCATACGTCGGGCCGTTGATGCGTATCAGGCTTGTGAGGTCGAAAAAGGCGCGGTGAACGACCCCCTCGAAGATCTCGAGGCCCTTGCCGCCGGGAATGTTCTTCGCCTTGAGACGCAAGGCGCCCGTACCTTTCGTGCCCCCCGTGGGATCCCACCCCGAGTAAAAGTGGCTCCCCTCGAAGTTGACCCCTCCGATTCCGCGGTCAAAATCGCCGCCCGCGATGAGATTCAGAGTCGGATTGGCCAGGTCAACCAGCGTGACATTGTCCAGGAGGCACTCGCCGCGCTGGTCGAGCTTGAGCTCCAAGAAAGTCGAGGTTGCCCTGCCTCGCACGACGACCCTCTGACGGTTTCGCGCAGCCCCGGAGTCCGAAGCCTTCCAGCTCATGGGGTCGCTCGACGGCGCGTCAGGCCGGATCTTCTCGAGGCTGGCCCCCAGGCCATCGGGCGCCACGGGCCAATCGCCGCGGTCCGAGTAGATCACGGAGTCGACATGGGTGCCCGAGCTGTCGACAAGGCCGATCCGCTCTCCGTCGTTCGAGAGCTGCCCTCCGAAATTACCGTAAGCCCTGGCGACTCCAAAGGTCCGCTTGACGTGGTCCGCATCTCGACAGACAGCAATGACCTCACCCGGCTGAATCAAGGAATCGTCGCCAAACGTGTACTCGATGCCTGAAGAGAAGCGGTAGCCCTTCAGCTGGATTGCCGAGGTCGTGTTGTTCACGAGCTCGACAAACTCCTCGTGCGGATCGAGAAAATTTGCGGCGTGATAATGGATCTCGTTGAAGGCGACCGCAGGAACGGCCAGGTTGGGCGGTGGACACTGGGCACGTGGGGATGCGCGAAGAGGCGTTGGAGCCCCCTCGGCTGTCCAGTTGGCCGGAAGGTCGGACTCGAAGGTGACGCAAATCCTCTCGAGCGACCCACCCTGGCCAGCGGCCCGAGCGTCCCAGGGGGCATCGTCGTCATAGCGCACAGAGTCGATGACAGTGCCCTGCGCGTCCCTGAGCTCCAGCCTTTCGCCGCCGTTGTCAAGCGCTCCACCGAATGGCCCCAGGACCTGCTCGGGCGCGACGCCGAAACGACCGAGAAGGGCCCGGGGGTCCCTTGCGATCACGAGAAATCCGTTGGCCGCTATCGAGACCCCTTCTTCAACAACGAAGTCCACCCCTCTTGAGAAGCCCCAACCTGAAAGGGAGACCGCCTGTGCACCCAGATTCTGGAGCTCAATGAACTCGAGCGTTGAGCCCTCGGTTGGATTGTAATGAATCTCGCTCAGAATCACTGCAGCGATGCCTGGCACTCTCAGAGCGAGGCAGACAGCAAAAGGTAGGATGGCACAGCCGCAGATGCCAAAAGAGACACCACTCATTGAGGATTCCCTTCTCTTGGGCCTTGGGGACCCCGATGCCATCGGCAAAGTTTAGAGTTCGATGGTCTGCTGCGTCCACCAAAATGACGCAGGGCGCGGGCCTCGTGCCTCTCGACTGCCGGTGAGGTTGCCCCTCCAGGAGAATCTTCCCCGGAAGTCAGGATCGGGTATCCTTATCTACTGTAGGGCTCGGGCATCCACAAGGAGCTTGATCGATCATGGACACGCATCGTCCCGGCAACTTCCGGTCCTGGGTACAGGTGGTCATTGGCCTTGGCTTCGCCGCCTCCCTCGGTGCTGACTGCCTCCCACCCTTTCAACGTGGGGACTCCAATCGTGACAACAAGGTTGACCTGGGTGACCCCATCTTCACTCTGGGGTACCTCTTCCTCGGCTCCGGCAAACCCGGCTGCCTTGACGCCGCGGACACTGACGATAATGAAGAGCTTGATTTGAGCGACGCGGTATACGCCCTGAGATACCTGTTTCTTGGAGGCACGCCGATGCCGCCCCCCCTGCCAGGAAGCTGCGGGATCGATCCCACGCTCGACGCCCTCGACTGTCGTCAATACTCTCCGTGCGAAGTGGCTGGCGCGCAGCCTTGTACCAGCAACGACTGCTGCGACCTCGGAAGCTACTGCGAAAAAGAGGTCGATGACTGTGATGGCGTCGGCGCGTGCGTGGTGCGGCCAGTGATCTGTCCACGTTTCTTCGACCCCTGGTGCGGCTGTGACGGTGTTACCTACGGAAACCGCTGCGGAGCAGCGGCTGCCGGGGTCAACGTTGTCCACCGTGGAGAATGCGCCAGGCCCGGGGGCTGCCAGAATAACGACGGCTGTAACCTTGGGAGCTATTGTGCGACCAGCGAGGGCGCCTGTGACGAGCTCGGTGAATGCCAGCCGCGCCCGGACGGCTGTCCCAAGAACATCGATCCCGTCTGTGGCTGTGACGACGTCACCTACTCGAACGATTGTGTCGCGGCCTCCAGTGGCGTTTCGGTCGCCTACCGTGGAGAGTGCAAGCGAGGCACTCGGTGCACCTCCAACGAGCAGTGCGATCCTGGCGAGTACTGCATGAAGGACCTCGGGGACTGCGACGCGGTGGGCATCTGCGAGCGTCGCCCCGACCTCTGCGCCCAGTTTTTCGATCCCATGTGCGGTTGCGACGGGGTCACTTATGGCAACACATGCCTCGCGGGGGTGGCGGGAGTCAACATTGCCCGGAAGGGCCCGTGTGACGCCGAGGCGCAGTGCCGCACGAACGAGGAATGCGCCGACGATTCCTATTGCGCCAGGCCAGAGGGGTTCTGCGAGGATCCTGGCTTCTGCCTCAAGGACCCCGATCCGCAGTCCTGCAAGGACCAACCCTTTGATCCGGTTTGCGGATGCGACAAGATCACCTACGACAACAGTTGCCTTGCTGCGCTCCAGGGAGTCACCGTCCTCAGACGCGGCCCGTGCGAGCTCGGGGCCCCGTGCAGCTCCAATGCGGACTGCAGGGAAGAGACTTTTTGCTTCAAGAAGGAGAGCCGTTGCGACGATCCTGGAATTTGCAGCATCGACCCGAAGCCGGAGGAATGCCAGGGTATTCCAGATGAGGCTGTCTGCGGATGTGATAACCAGACCTACCGCAGCTTCTGCGAGGCAAATCTCAGGAACGTCAACGTGGCCTACATTGGCCCTTGCGACAACCTGCCCCGCTGCCGTTCGGACAAGGACTGTCCCGAAGACTCCTACTGCGAATTCCGTGTGGGCTCCTGCGGTGGGCTCGACCTTTGCGCTGTCCGCCCCCTGGAGTGCCCTCCCGACATTGTCGAGCCCGTCTGCGGCTGCGACAACCGCACCTATCTGAATGACTGCCTGGCCGCCATGGCCGGCATGGCAATCTCATTCCGCGGAAAGTGCGAGGGAGGCAATTCGGACTGCCAGACGAGCGCGTCTTGCGGCGGCGGCCACTATTGCGCAAAGTCAACTGGCGACTGTGACGGGACCGGGAGCTGTGAAAACCTTCCAGCAGGTTGCGACAACGTGTTCAATCCGGTCTGCGGCTGTGATGGAATCACCTACAGTAACGAATGCCACGCGCACGCCGCGGGGGTGAACGTTCTTCAGGCTGGAGAATGCCCCTGACAGGTCCCCGCTGGCAGCGCCAGCCCCCCGCGGGTTGCGCTGCCAGTGGGGACTTGTTGGACGGGGTGCTAAATCCCGCAGTCGTCAGGACAACCCTGGACGACGATACACCCGAGCCCGAGCACGTGCTGCGCGCCTGGCAAACCGTTCGAGCCGAATAGCCACTTTAGGCCAGAGATAGCATCGGCGATGTCAATCCTGCGATCGCCGTTCCAGTCGAGAATCACTATGTTCGCCGGATCACCTGCGCTGCGATCTCCACAGGTGAGCTGGCTCGGCGCACCGAGAAAGATGTGGCCCAGGAGGCAGATCGGATCGGCCAGATCTACTCGCCCGTCAGCGTTGCAGTCACCTGGCCTCTGAGTGGGTTCCTCGCAGGGGGCGCAGAGGGCCTCCACCGGGCTGTTGAAATTGTTGAGCGTCGGCCCAAAGATTTGCTGACACTGGACCTGGACCGCGAGGCACTCGGCGGTCGGTGCGGGGCAATTGGCAAGGGTCGGGCAGGGGTTGGTGAAAGCATTTCCGACCTGGAATGAGTTGCACACTGCATTGATCACGCCGCCGAAGTACGAGTGACCCGTGATGGCCCGGTTGCAGGGGTCGGCGTTATTGTCCCACACGACCTGCGCATAGAATGCCCCCACAAAAAGCCCCTGGGTGCTAATGGCAAAGTAGAAATGCCCGCGGACCACGCCGCCCGCCCCACCGGCCCCGGCTCGTTCGGCGAGCTCCGGGAAATCTTCCGGCTTCCCCAACTTGACTTCGCGGACAGCCAGGGCGTCGAGGAGCGCCTGGGGATCCGAGGCGAGTACCTCACGCTGCGCCTCGATGAATTCGAGGGTCGCGCGTGGAACGACCCCGAGAGCCTCAAGCTGCCGGGCCGAATCACGCGCCCTGGAGAAGACCCGAACTGGCTGGGACTCGTCAAGCTTGCACTCATCGGGGACTCCGTCCAAGTTCTCGTCTTTCAGCACCCCAATCCGGATCTCGCAACTGTCTCGAATGCCGTTCGAGTTACAGTCAACGTTCGCTCGCTCGACTGGGTCAAGGGAAGGGTCCACCGGCTCAAGCTTCCTACAGTCATCGATGGGGGCAGCGGCAAAAGGTGACGCAAGAAACGCCACCTTTACGGCCAGAGTCATCCAGGAACACTGCGAACGACTTGAAGCTTCTTCGTGTGCATGACAACGAATCCATCCTTCCAAGAAAGGTCAACCTTCAGCGTCTGGAGGGCCGCAGAAAAGAAAAACCCTGGCACCAAACAGCTATCCCCGATTCAGAGAATTGTAAGTATGCCCTTTTCGTGGCGCCAAAGTCAAGCATTCGTGGGGAGACGACCGACGGCAACAGGTCGGCGTACTCAATCGCTCCAGAGCTTGACCCAGGCAAGCATCGCCGCCGACTCCCCCCACTTCAGCTGCAAGGTGCCTCTGCCGATATTCCTTCGCATGAGTCTGTATGCAGGCTACAGCCAGAGCCGGTTCACCTTCGACCCGGGACGGACCAAGGTCTGGCTGGAAATCGCCGATTATCTCGCCCGCTACTTCCCCGAGGACGGGTCCATTCTTGACCTGGGAAGCGGCTACTGTGATTTTATCAACGCGGCCCGAGCACGAGAGAAATGGGCCGTGGACCTGCATCTCGACCCGGAGAAACATGCCCGCAAGGGCGTACGCTGCCTCAGGACCGATGTGGCCGATCTGAGCGCAGTGCCCGATGCCTCGCTCGACCTCGTCTTTGCCTCGAACCTGCTCGAGCACCTTGACGACGACAAGCTCGGCGCCACGCTGTCCCAGGTGAACTCGAAACTCCGTCCGGGCGGCCGCTTCATCGCAATCCAGCCCAACTACGCCCACTGCTATCGCCAGTACTTCGACGACTACACGCATGTAAAGGTCTTCTCGCACGTGAGTCTCCCCGACTTTCTCGCCTCGCAAGGCCTCGAGGTAGAGCGAGTGACGCCTCGTTTCCTTCCTTTCAGCATGAAGTCACGCTGGCCCAAGTTGAGCTTCTTCGTGTGGATCTACCTCCGACTCCCGTACCGGCCGCTCGCCAAACAGATGCTCGTCGTGGCGCGGAAGCCGAATCCCTAATCCCGAGGCGGCGCGGCGATTCTCGCCTCGGCCTCACGGGCCAGCTCGAGTTGGGGCACCAGCTCCACATGCCCCAAGATGTGCCTCCAGTGCCTCAGGGCCTCTTCCCGGCGACCTTGAGTCTCGAGCACCCGGGCCAGGTTCGCGCGAAGAAGGAGGTAGCGCGAATGTTTCTCCACCGCCTTTTCGAACATCTCCAGCGCGCCCCTCGCGTCGCCCTGTGCGAGCAGCGTCTCTCCAAGGTTATTGAGGGCTCGAGGGTCGCCGGGCGCGAGCCCAGCATACAGCTCGTAGAGTGCGCGGGCGCCAGGGAGGTCGCACTGGCGCCGGGCGATACGCGCGAGCCGAAAGATGGCCTCCGGAACCTCACCGAACCGATCAAGCACTTGCGCGTAGATGCGGGCAGCGGCGGCATCGTCGAGCGAAAGCTCCTTCGTCTCGGCAAGATTCATGAGGGGGGCCGGCTTCTCTGGAAGGCGCGAAGCCTGGTAAGTCCAAAAAGTCACGCTGTCGGCCCAGACCTGGTTGCGAGCTGCGATCAGGCACGCGTGGATCGCAAGTACAAGGCAGAGCCCGAGGACAACCAATCGCCGCAAGACGATCGAGGTCGCCTCACCCTCCACCATGCGACCGCAGGCGATTCCAAGCCACAGGCTGACTGTGATCGACGGCAAGTAGAGGTATCTCTCGGCATAGTAGATTCCGTGTGGAACGATGTTCAGGTACGGGATGAGGTTGGCCACGAAGAAGGCCAGCCCGAAGGAAATCCACGGCACACTGCGGAACCGCCACGCGAACCAGCCCAGAGCCGCCAGGAAGGCCACGGAGGCCCACAGCTCGAGGTCCAATATCGACGTGACAAACCGCACGTCGTAGATTGCTTGATGCCGCCACGGGACGAGCGACGCGAGTGCGTAGTCCTTGAAGAGGACCACGTTCGTCAAGAGAACCGTGGTGAGCCCACCTGCGGGGTACTCCTCAATCACACCGTCAGTTGAGATCAGCACCAGGAAGGTCACGATGCCAACGAGCGCCACCACCAGGTAAGGCACGATCGAGAGGACCCTGCTGCGGAGGCCCAGATCGCGCCGGTAAAAGAGATCGTAGGCGATCGCCCAGAGCGGAAAGACAAAGGAGCTGGCCTTTGAAAGCTGCGCCAGCACGAGAAGAACCAGGACGGTGGGGTAACGCCCTTCGCCCGAACGCCAGCGGATATGGGCCAGGAGAGCGCACACCAGAAAAATCGCCGAGAGTGGGTCCTTTCGACCACTCAGCCAGGTGACTGACTCGACGTGTACAGCATGACAGGCAAAGAGGAGGGCTCCAAACGCCGCGGCAGTGCGTCCCCCGGCCAGGCGCCACAGAAGGAAGAAGACTGCGATGGAAGCTGTCGCGTGCAGGAACACATTTCCCGCTGCAAACCAACACGGGTCGTTGCCAAGAAGCGAGAAGGTCAGAAGGAGCGTCAAGTCCCGTAACGGCAGCCACTCCTCGCGCGCCGGCAAGGGGCTGAGAACCGTCCAGACGTTCTCCCAGCTCCAGCTTCTGAGAAAGGGCTGGCCGAGGATGACGATGTTGTCGTCCCAGGAGAGGAACCCGTGCCCGAGAGTGTTGAGGTAGGGAACCGTCGCAAGGAGCGCTACCGAAAAGACGATGGCGGCAGTGCCCACACTCTCCCGTCTCAACGCGCTGGCTCCTCGTCTCTATCCCATGCCTCACGCCTGCGGCCAAAGAGCGACCGGGATGATCCCCGCGTGGGCGTATTGGCGCGGGCACGCTCGGCGGAGGGCATCTCTGCGGGCAGTGGCTCCGGAATCTTTACAAGCTTCGAGTCATCAAAAATTCCCAACGCCGTTCGCACACGAAATCCGACGATCATCCCGATCATCTGGAGGCCAAGGCGGAAGGCCCTCCAGAGGCTGCCGGTGACCGAGGAGACTCCGATCCGCGGCCGGTAGTTCACGCTGAGCTCGGTGAATGGAATTCGTGCGGCGATCACAAGCAGGGTCAGGTGCGGCCCGAATTGCGAGCCACCCACCGAGAATGCACCACGGATTCGGCGCACCGTGTCCCGACTCAGGAGCCGCATTGTACAACCGACGTCGGTCAGGATGGATCCGTTGAAAAGAACCTCGATGAGCTTGGCGACGGCCCAGTTCCCCCACCGGAGAAACCAGCCCATGTTGGCCCCGGCCCAGATGAACTCGCGGGTCGTGCGCGTCCCGAGAACGTAGTGGAAGTCGTCCGAGTAGGCGAGCAGCTTGACGACATCCCGCGGCTCGAAGGCGCCATCGGGTTCGCAGATGACAATCAAATCCCCTGAAGCAATCTCGAGGCCTTTTCGGATGGCCCAACCGTAGCCCTGGCGAGCCTCGCAGATCTCGAGCGCGCCGGTGCCGCGGACCTCGTCCGAGGTGCCAACCACGGCATTATTATTCACCACAACAACCTCGTCGACGAACCCGGTGCTGTAGAAGCCCTCAATCACCTTGCGAATGGAATCACGTTCATTGAACGTGGGGAGAACAACGCTGACACGCTTCGAGTTCCACATGCCCCCATCTATCGGCTGGGGAGCCTCTTTTTTATTGGGGGAGGGAGCTCAAGATTCCCGTAAAAGATACTTTTTCGGGCCCAGATCTTCTCCGGGTCCATGCGCTCCCCGGGCCTTCCCGGACTTCACCCAGGAGCAAGATCCCCTGGTGAAAAATGGGCTCGCAAGTTGCAGCGCGAATGGTACCCGAAGCCAAGCCGGCATCCCACAGATGCACCACTACTCCATCCAGTTGTTCCCCGGATTGTGTGGCGAGCTGCTGTGCCCCCCAGCCGGACGACAGCGGCATTGACCGGAAGGTATCGCGGGATGACAATAATCGTCCTGCGGCATTGATAGCCCTTGGGGCAACGTTATTCGTGGGCTGAGTACTCCGCTGGTAGTGCTTCAGGAGAAGTTCTCAACATGAATGCCCAATTCGTAGTCGCTTTTTTGACGATTCTCCTTTCGAGTTTCGCCCGGGAGTCCCTCGAAGCGCAGCCTTATGGCCTGGGTTCTCCCGAGCCCACTGAACCATTCCTTGGAGGCGGCCTGCCCACGCGCAGGCCGGGTTCCACGGTCACCCAAGGCGGCGCAGCCCTGGTGAACGCTTTCCCCGGGATCTCCTTCACGGACCCGATATTTCTGACGTACGAGCCGACGACGCAGCGACTCGTCGTGGTCGAGCATGGCGGAAAGATCTGGGCCTTCAACAACGATCCCGGCGCGACCCAGAACAGCCGGACGCTGCTCCTCGACCATACCGCGCTCACGAAGGAGAGCGAGAGCGGCGGCATGAAGTGCCTCGCATTCCATCCGCGCTACGCTCAGGCGGGATCCCCCGATAGCCATTATGTCTACATTACGTATCGCGTTTGCCCGCCACCAGTCCCACGATCCACATCCGTGCAAATGGAGGCGTACAACCGCCTTTCTCGCTTCACCTTTTCGGGGCCGGGGGGCGTCATCAATCCAGGCTCAGAGGTGATTCTCATCCAGCAGTATGATCCGCACAGCTGGCACGACGCGGGCGCGCTCCTGTTCGGCAATGACGGTTTCCTGTACCTGAGCGTCGGAGACATGGGTGGACAGTCCGATGCCTTTGACAGCGCTCAGAGGATCGACTCGGGGTTCTTCAGCGGTGTGCTCCGGATCGATGTCGACCGGAACCCTGCGAAGTCGCATCCCATCCGGCGACAGCCGCGTAATTTGATTGCTCCGCCCGCAGGGTGGCCGAACACCTTCTCGAACGCAAACGCAGTGGACGGATACTTTATTCCGAATGACAACCCCTGGCTCGATCCCAACGGGAGCGTGCTGGAGGAGTTTTATGCGATCGGGCTCCGCAGCCCGCACCGCATGACGATCGACAGAATCACAAATCAAATCTGGATTGGTGATGTCGGGGATTTGACGAGGGAAGAAGTCGACTTGCTAAAGAAGGGAGCCAACTTCCAGTGGCCCTTCAGGGAAGGCAGCATTCCTGGGCCGAAGGCTCGTCCAGCGACAGTGATCGGAACGGAAACGCCCCCGGTCCACGACTACTCTCGAAACCAGGGCAACTGCGTCATCGGAGGCATCGTCTACAGAGGCCAAAGGTTTGCGACACAATTTGGTGGAACCTATATCTTCGCCGACAATGGCTCGCAGTCCGTGTTTGCGATGTCCTACACGCCGGGGTTGCCGGGGCAGGTGACTCTCATTGCCACTGGACCCAATGGAAACGAACTCAGCGGAATTTCGTCTGTGGGAGAGGATGCTGCTGGCGAGCTGTACTTCCTGAAGTTGACCGGCAGCAACATACCGGGCGCGACAATTCTCCAGCTCGAGCCGGAAACTGCGTTCGAGGTAGCGCCAGCGCTCCTGTCACAAACTGGGGCCTTCGTAAATCTACAGACCCTCCAGACACGTGCCGGTCTGCTTCCCTATGACGTCAACAGCCCGCTGTGGTCAGACGGAGCGGAGAAAAGGCGCTGGTTCGCGATCCCGAACGACGGTGTGGCCGACACGCCCGAGGAGAGCGTTACATTCTCCGAGAATGGGGAATGGAAATTCCCAATCGGAACTGTGTTCGTGAAGCACTTCATGCTCCCCACCGATTTGAGAGATCCCGGCGTGCAGCGCTGGCTCGAGACACGTTTTCTCGTGCGAGCGAGCGATGGAGACTATTACGGCTTGACCTATCGCTGGCGCCCCGACCGAAGCGACGCAGACCTGCTGACAAGCAGCCTGGATGAGTCGATCCCTGTAACGGATGCCAATGGAATCACTGGACAGCTTGCCTGGCATTATCCCAGCCGCTCC
>SXIK01000111.1 GCA_005772855.1 Planctomycetia bacterium
CAGCTACTACGACTACGACCCGCCCGAGGCGTACAGCCCGCAGCGGGACATCTACATTGAGAAGGACGCCTCGATCAACGATGACATCGATCGCCTGAGGCTGTCTGCGACCAGCGCCCTCATGTCCCGTCGGGACGTCATCATTGTCGCGAGCGTCTCGTGCATTTACGGTCTGGGCGACCCGGACGATTACAAGGCATTGCTCGTTGTCGTGGAGCGGGGGGCACGGGTGGACCGGGACGATTTGCTGAGGAAGCTCGTGGATATCCAGTATTCCCGGAATGACCTGGAGCTTCTGCGCGGTAATTTTCGCGTGCGGGGCGATGTCGTCGAGATCTTTCCGGCCTACGAACAGACCGCCTATCGTATCGAGATGTTCGGTGACGAGGTGGAAGCGATCCTGGAGATCGATCCGCTCACCGGCGAGGTGAAACAGGATCTGCAGAAGGTGACGATCTATCCTGCCAAGCACTTTGTCATGAACCCCCAGAAGGTCGAACGCGCCGTCGACAGCATCCGCCAGGAGCTTCGAGAGAGGCTCGATGAGCTCGAGAAAGCTGGCAAGGCGCTCGAGGCGCAGCGACTCCGGTCACGTACGAGATATGACTGCGAACTCTTGCTCGAGATTGGCTACTGCCCGGGCATTGAAAATTACTCCCGCCACTTCTCGTCTCGCGCTCCGCAGGAGAGGCCACACAACCTGTATGACTATTTCCCCGAGGACTTCCTCGTGGTGGTGGACGAATCGCACGTAACGATTCCGCAGATCGGTGGCATGCACGCCGGCGACAAGTCTCGCAAGCAGAACCTCATTCAGTACGGATTTCGCCTCCCTTCGGCGCTCGACAACCGCCCCATGCGATTTGACGAGTGGGAGTCGCTCGTGAAACGCGCGATCTTCATCAGCGCCACCCCGGCCGAGTATGAGCTCAAGAGATGTAAAGGAGAGGTCGTGGAGCTCATCAACCGACCCACCGGCTTGCTCGATCCGGTGGTCGAGGTGCGGAAGGCCACGGGGCAAGTGCCCGATCTTCTCGCCGAGATCAGAAAGGCCGTCTCGCTGGGCGACCGCGTCCTCGTTACAACCCTCACAAAGCGCATGGCCGAGGATTTGCATGAGCACCTCGAGGAGTCGGGTATCCGATCGCAATACCTCCACTCGGAGGTGCAGACCTTTGAGCGAGTGGAGATTCTGCAGGACCTGCGTCGTGGACGGCATGAGGTGGTGGTGGGTGTGAACCTGCTTCGCGAGGGGCTTGATTTGCCCGAGGTGTCACTCGTGGCAATCCTCGACGCCGACCAGGAGGGCTTCTTGCGGTCTGAAACCTCGCTCGTCCAGACGATTGGCCGAGCAGCCCGGAATGTGCGGGCTCGGGTCATCCTCTACGCCGACAAGATCACCCAATCGATGGCGCGCGCAATGAGCGAGACAAGGCGACGCCGGGAGATCCAGATGGCCTACAACAAGGATCACGGGATCGAGCCCAGGAGCATCCAAAAGCAGATTCTGCCGGGTATTGAGCAAGAAATTCGCGCGGCGAAGGTGGTCCGGGCTGCTGTTCGAGAGGATGAATCGAGATTCAACCTGCGGGAGCGAGTCCTGGCCCTGGAGAAGGAAATGCTTGCGGCGGCCGAGCAGCTCGACTTCGAACGCGCGGCAGAGCTGCGCGACGTGATTCAAGGCCTCGAGAGCGGCAAGGTCGAGTCGGCGGGGCAGTTGGCCGGAGAGCCAAGCGCCAGCAGGTCGCGCCTCAAGGCCCCGGGGCGGCGAAAGTAAGCGTGGGAAGCGGGTTCCCTCTTCGGGTCATTTCCTCGGTCCGCAACTCGTGAGCCGCCAACAATATTTCTTGTGACACTCCGTCGCTTTGGGGTACTGGCACTAGAGAGTTGCTCCAATTGGACATCAGAGCTCTTTTGAAGCTGCTCCGGAGTTGGGGATCAACTATGTGTCCGTCAGGGAATTGACAGATTCGGTAAACGCACTTCGAATGTGTGGTGGATTCGATCTTATTGTAAGACCTGGAGCCGAAGCGCTTTGGGAAGACGGCAATCCTGCCGCACGGAGTCTGCATCAGGGTTAAGCCTTCATGCGTAGGGCCCATTTCGAGGAAGGTGATCGTATGAGGTCGCGGGTTAAGAGTCGGGTAGGTTCCATGCTCTCCGGCAAGTCGAATCGCCGGGCGAGCGTCCAGGGCCACAGAATTTTTGGCTGGACAGTCTTGGTGCTTGCGTTTGCCTTGGTCTCGCTGCAAAGCTAGATCGTTCGGATTTGTCCGCCACTGCCTCTGGAGCCTGTTGTGCAGTCGGACCAGTCCAGGGCGACTCTCGAGATCGAGATTTTCGGCGACAATACCCCGCCGGAGATGATCGAGGTGAGCGGCGAGGTCGTGACCAGTCTCAAGCCGAACCGCGTTGGGACGTTTGACACCGAGATGCTTTCCATGAGTCTCACGGGCCAATCTTCCCGTGGACCAGTCCAGATCGGCCTACAGCCGAATCGGCCGACGATGGGTAGTGGCGGGCCGAATCCTGACACCGGCCAAATCGACTCATTCTTCGACGTCTTTTTTGACCTGACGGTCTCTCCTCCAGGTCAAAACCCTTAGACCTTGCTGAATCTGAAGCCCCTGCGCGTCATCATCAGAGATTTCTGCTGGGACCATAAGGTGGCTCCCGTGGTGGCTGTGCAGCCAGAGGGACCCGAAGCCGACGTGGAGTTGTTCAACGCCTTGGGCCAGCGAGTGGGTCTGGTGCGGAAGGTGCGTCATCAGATCGGCGAGCCCCCACCGCCGTGCTTTCCGCCGGCCGGCAAGGATGTCATGGAGTCGACGCTCCTCCACGATATCGACATCCCGGGAATTGGGCTCTGCCAGGCAAACCTCGCGGGGCCAGTGGTCGTCGAGCGCGGCAATCCGTACGTGAATCCCGCCACCGGGCTCACCTGCATCGACACGAAGATCGTGGACTTGAACCTGCAAGGTGTCGACCCCGTCTGTGGACGGATCTGTATCACTTTGAATCCGCTCAAGGCATCAACCGGCACAATCTGCGAGAAGGTCAAGGGGACGTGCTTCCCCGCGCAGAGCTGCTTCAATGTGTTCGTCAAGGTTCAGCTCAAGGACCTTGGTGACCCAGCTCAAGGCGGCCTCTGTCTCTACGCGTGCCAGCCAGCCGAGATGTGCTGCATGATCGACCAGATCCCGCCCTTCGGCTGCCTCTACAACCTGAATATCGGGAGGGACTCGGGGCCCGTGGCCCTCTACCGCGGCCCCTGTGACCCGACGGCGGCCGGTGACCCCTGCTCGCTCCAGCCCCCGCCCCCGCCCACGGCCTATATCGTGAAAGCAGTTCACCAACCCACGGTGCCGAGCCAGTGCAAGTGCTACCCCCTGGCCGGCGATGACTCCTTCGTTACTACCCTCGGCCACGACATCACGATTCCCGGGTTCAACTTGCACTGCAGCAATTTCCAGGGCCCTGTGGTGGTGCGCCGGTCGAACCCTTACATTGACCCCGCTACCGGTCTCTGTTGTATCAAGACCGAGATCGTCCAGCTGGAAATGAGGGGCACTTGTGACAATGGAACCCCGGCGGTCATCCGTCTCTGCCCGAAAATGCCCTCGACGGGCTTCATCTGCGAGAAGACGCCCGGGACTTGCTTCCCGGCCAATAGTTGCTTCGACGTCTTCTTCGAGGTCGAGGTTCAAATGGCCACCGGGCCCATGATCTTCAAGAACTGCAAGCCTGCGAACATGTGCTGCATGATCAACGCGTTGCCGCCGCTCGGCTGCCCCTACCAGCTCACGAACGCCCCGATCGAGCTGTACAAGGTGGTACCCGGAAAGCCCTTCCCGTGCAATCAGACTCCACTTCCGATGCCCGACGGAATTCTTCGGAACGCCAATCATACCCCGACGGAGCCCCTCGAGCCCTGCTGTCCCGATTACGGACCAGGGACGGACACCTTTCAGTCCAACCTTTTCCACGACATCGAGATCCCCGGCATAGGGCGCTGCAACGCCAACCTCAGCGGCCCCATCACGGTGGTGCGCGGAACGCCGTAAGTGGACCCGACGACCGGCCTCTGCTGCGTGGAGGTGTTCATGAAGAGCATGCTCCTCCAGGGGGTCGACCCATTGTGCGGGAGGATTTGCATCACCTTGGACCCGAAACGGCCGTCCAAGGGCCGCATTTGCCAGAAGGAGCGCGGGGGGCCCTGCTTCCCGGCCAATAGCTGCTTCGAGATGTTCGTGCGTGTCGAGCTCAAGGACCTGAACCGGGTCCTTATCGCCTGCGAGCCGGCCAAGATGTGCTGCATGATCGACGGGGTTCCACCCATTGGCTGCACGTACCAGCTGGACATCGGAAACCTCGGAAGGGTGCCCCTCTACGACGACACGGCGACCAACGCCATCGCCGGCGGCGGGGCCGCCGTGCCTTGCGAGGTCCCGGACAATGGGACGGGGACGATTACTCTGCCGCCCCCGAACTGCGGCTATCTGAGCCCCCAGGATGTCCACATGATCATTGATGGCTTGCCTGCCGGGACGACGATCCAGGTCGGCGCCGAGCACACCAGGTTCTTCAACATCCAGGAGCAACCTGGTGGTTCGCTTGACGGCAACATGGAGAATTTCGGGTCAACAATGAACCTGAAATTGCAGGGGACCGGAGCCCTCTCCACTTTCCAGGCAATGCTCACGCTGCAGGCTCAGTGCGAGACCCACACGGCGCCCCGGATGCCCGGTCAGCCGGTCCAGTCCTTCGACACGGATATGTTCAGGATCCAGGGGCAGCTGCCCATTGGCGACCCCGACTTCGACCTCTTACGGATCACCGCTGGTACCGGTTTCGGCCTACCGAGCCCTGGCCACACGACCCTGACGAGGCTGCCCAACGGCAACTGGAACGTCGATAGCTTCTTTGACATTACCTACCGAATCGACTTTGTCGGCAGGCCCGGCGGGCGCCTCATGGGCATGAGCGGCTCGACGACGGGGACGATCCGCATGCAGACTGGAAGCGGCGGCGGGCCCACAGATCCGTGCCAGCAGCCGGCGCCTGTCCCGACCGCCTTCATCGTCAAGGCCGTGCATCAGCCGGTACCCTGTGCTCCCGATGCGCCGCCGGCAGGTGACGACACCATGCCTTCGGAGCTCGCGCACAGAATCCGGATCCCCGGAGCCGGCCCTGGTGGAGGAGACCTGATCTGCGACGCCGACATGCACGGGCCAGTCGTCATCCGGCGCGGGGCCCCGCACATCGATCCGGCCACCGGCCGCTGTACCATTGACACTGAAATCGTCAGCATGGAGCTTACCGGAATCGACCCGGTCTGCGGCATGGTCAGGGTCCGGGAGTCCCCGACGAGGCCTTCCAGGGGCAAGATCATGCAACAGGGTGCCGCGGGCGGGTCCATGTTCCCCGCAGGCAGCTTCTTTGATATCTTCGTGGATATCGAGGTGGCCCCTACCGGCAACCCGGCGGGGACTGTCAGGCTGCAGAACTGTCTGCCGGCGCGGATGGAGTGCGTGATCACTGCCATCCCGCCCATCAACTGCGTCTATGAGCTGAACCTCTCGGACGTCCAGCTCTACCCGGCCGGCCAGTGCGGCCCGAACGTCCGGCCCGTGGGCGCCATCGAGGTGGCGCAGCACATTCCGAGGAAGCCGTGTCCCTGCCCGTACGGGCCCGGGACCGACACGATGGACTCTCTCCTGAGGCATGATATCGAGATCTTCGGGGTTGGCGGTGCCTCGAAGCTCTGCACGGCTCCGCTCAGTGGCCCGGTGGTGGTGGAGCGTGGGGAGCCCTACGAGATCACCGATGCCGCGGGCAACAAGCTCTGCTGTGTCTCGACGCGCATGCTCAGCATGAACCTCACGGGTACCGATCCAACCTGCGGCGACGTGAAAATTCGCCTCTGTCCGGAGAGGCCTTCGCGCGGCACGATTTGCCAGATGATGCCGGGGGCTTGCTTCCCGGCGACGAGTTGCTTCGATGTCTACATCGAGGTCGAGGTCATGGGCATGATCCTCAAGAACTGCAAGCCCATCAAGATGTGCTGCAAGATCAACACGATTCCGCCCTATGGCTGTGTGTACCTCGTGGATCCGGGCCCCGAACCGCTCCTTCTCTTCAGGAAGGGGGACTGCGACAGTCCCAACACGCGCGCGGTGGGCCAGATCAGAAGGGCCGAGCATATACCACAGCCGCCTTGCGACCCGCCGGTGCCGTTCACGAGCATCACCTGCGTGGGCCCAAACTCGGAAGGCACGGTGGTCGTCAAGTGGGATAACAACCCACAGTGTCCGTGCAGGGGCAGGGTCCGGGTGACTCGGACCGACCCCGCTGGAGGCGTCCAGACGTTCGACGTGCCGGCCGGGGCCACCTCGTTCACCGATGTGCCTGACCCCAAGCCCTTCTGCGTGCCGGGTGTCGCGGCCGTCACCTTCAAGTACTGCGTCCAGTGCCTCTCGACGACGGGAGCCGTGGTGGCTCAGTCCTGCTGTGAAGTGTCGGTGAGGTGCCCCGAGCCGCCCGCCTGCGTGGACTGCATCGAGGGAGTCAGGTGCCAGCCGAAGAGGGGTGGTGTCCTGGAGGTCACCTGGACCTACAAGCCGAACTGCCAGCCGCGGTGCGAGAAGGTCGAGATCTTCCTTAATTCCGCCACCGGTCCCGTCTTGCTGGGCACGGTGCCTGGCACCGCGACCTCGTTCGAGACGCCTTGCAAGCCCGGCCGGTACTGTATCCGCTGCATCTGCGCTGACGGCACCGCGGGTCCTCCTCACTGTTGCGAGCCGATCACGAGTTGCCCGGGCTTCCGTGTCCCCCTGGACTGCAACTCTGACGACAAAGTCGACATCGCTGATGGAGTCTGCCTCCTCACGTTCCTGTACCTGGGCGGACAGCGCCTGCCTTGCGGTGACTTGAGGTCTCCGGGGAACAGGGCGCTCCTGGACGCCAACGGCGACGAGGCTGTTGGCCTTGCCGACGCACTCCGTATCTTCGGCTGGCTCTTCCTGGGCGCCCCGACCCCGGTCCCGTGCATCGATGCCAAGTGCAGACAGTGCATTCCGATTCCGGACTGCCCGGACCGCTGCCCGCCAGGACAGTAGTCCGCGCGGCACCGCCCTGAACGGGTGACGCTGGTTTTCTTTTAGCTCGCGCCCCTCGCGCCCCCGAGGCGGGGGGCGCGAGCTTTCTTTTGTGGGGCGGCCTGCAACCAGGACGGCAAACTTCAACATCTGCAAGGCAGTCGCCCCTCAACAGGCTCTCAGGCGTGCTGTTATACTCGCCAGTCTGTAACGAAGTGCTACTGACTGGTGAGTTGGTTGTTGTTTGGGTCCGATTCCGCAGGCACGACTTGGCTTCCAAGCTCAAAAAGTACCTCCGCAACACGCCGATCAAGCTGATCGCGGTGATACTCTTTGCCATCTTTGTGCCGAGTGTCCTGGTCACGGCGCTGGGGCTGGTGGCAGTGTTTCAGGCGCAAGGGTTCGTGCGAGATCGCTTCACGCAGCCTGTGCGGGAACGAGTCGACCAGCTCTACACGGCTCTGCAATCGGAATGGTCTCGCCGGCTAGAGCACTACAATCAGCACTTCCGGGATTCGGTCCAGCGGCGCGATTTTCTTGGCGATATCCGGGGACGAGACCCTTACATGGTCGACCTCCTGTTCGCCGGGCCCGCGGGGCCAAGCCTTGTGCCCGACCCACCCCCGCTTCGGCTCTGGTCACTCGATCCCGAAGCTCGTCTCAAGGAACTGCATCGTCTGGAGCTTCTCTCGAAGGATTACCCCTCGGCCCTTCGTGAATGCCTCAGGCTGCTCGAATCCGGCGAGGACGATGCGGTCCTCGTGGAGGCCAGAATTGGCGCGGCTCGAGTCAGCCACAAGCTCGGTGACAGGGAGCAAAGCCTCTCACACCTCCGGGCGGCACTGGCAAAATATGGCTACACAATGGACGTCACCGGAATTGTGCGCGGCCTCCCCATCCTGCTGCGCATTGCAGAGTTGGAGCGTGAGTCTGGCCGCGAGACACGTCGAAGGGAGGCCCTCCGGGAGCTCAGACGGTGGATAGAGCGGGTCGGAAACAGGATGGATCCGGAGCTCCTCTCGTTCTTTCGTGAGCGAGCCACCTCGATTCCGGAGGGGGATGTGACCCAGTCGGAGGGGCCGACGGTTGGGCGATTGGGGTCGCAACACCTCTCTCCACTTTCAACAGTCCTTCCAGGATTGCCGAAAGTGCTCGCCTCGGCTCTCAGGATTGAGACTCACGTGCAGTTGGGGGAGCTTGGGGAATGGGATTTTGTCAGCTTTCCTTCGAGCGACGGGGCTGGGGTCGTCCACTTGGCTTTGAGCCGAGCTCAAGTGCTAAGGGAGGGCACTCGCCTCTGCGGCGAGTTGGGGCTGCCGGTGGGGGGGCTGTCGATTTGCGCAGTCGGTGAAGGCAGAGGCTCCGCGAACGAGATCCGTTCGACACGTCTGCCCCCGCCCTTCACGAACCTTGAGATGCGGTATGTGTCTGTTGCCGGCCTTCTGCCGGAGGGGTTTCGGGCCTTTGGGGTCCTGACGCTCGCGACGTTTACCTGGGCGGTGATTGTACTCGTCTTGTCGATCGTCATCGGTGTGCTCTTTACTGTGCGGTCGGTCTCGCGGGAGCTGAAAACGGCGCGGCTAAAGTCCGACTTCGTGAGTTTCATTACCCACGAGCTGAAAACGCCCTTGACGGCGATCAGCACCTTGACCGAGACCATGCTGGCCGGACGAATCAGCTCGCCCGAGGAGAGCCAACTCTGCATCCAAATGATCAGCACCGAGTCTGAGCGGCTCTCGAAGCTTGTCGCACAGGTGCTCGAGTACTCGAAGATTGAGCGCCAGGAGAAGCAATTCCGGTTCGTCAGCTGCGACATGGAGAATGTCGTGAGGGAAGCCGCGCGCCTCTTCGCGGAACATAACCGCACGAGCCCCCGGGAGATCGAGATCAACTCTGCTCAACACATCTCAAGAATCAAAATGGACCGTGCCTCCATGGTCGAGCTTGTCCTCAATCTTCTGTCGAACGCCGCCAAGTACTCGCCCCGTGAGAAGAAGATCGTGGTCAACCTACGGGAATCGATCGACGATATCTGCGTGGATGTCGTTGACCGAGGAATCGGCATCCGAAAGAGGGATCAAAAAAAAATCTTCGAGAAATTCTTTCGAGCGGACGACTACTTGACCCGCGAGATCGAGGGGACAGGCCTGGGGCTCGCCTTCGCACGCTACATCGCCAGAGTTCACAACGGGGACATCAAGGTTACGAGCCAGCTGTCGACTGGCAGCACTTTTACGCTGCAGTTGCGCAAGACCCACGTGCTTGCCGAATGATTCCCACCTGGGGGTATACTGGGGAGCGGAAGGCCCGCACAACGAATGCCGGGCCTGAATGACTCGCATGACCCAGAAGACCGACAAGCCGCCCGGCCGGGTGAAGATCCTCGTCGTGGAGGACGACGGAGCCATTCTCTTCGCGCTGCAGAAGAACCTCCAGTTCGAGGGGTATGAAGTCATCCTGGCTTCCGATGGTGAAACGGGCCTCAGGCGAGCACTCGAGGACAGGCCGCAGCTCATCGTTCTGGACATCATGCTCCCCAGGATGAGCGGCTTCGAGGTCTGCGAGGCGATTCGGAAGCAAGAGATCGACATCCCGGTGATATTCCTCAGCGCCAAGGCGCAGGAGATGGACCGGATCGCCGGGCTGAACTTGGGCGCCGACGACTACATCACGAAGCCCTTCAGCATCCGTGAGCTACTGGCGCGGGTGAAGACGGTACTCCGGCGGTCCCAGGGGGAAACACAGGAGACGCTGCGATTTGGAGACGTCGAGGTCAATTTCACGGCCCAGACACTGGAGGTACGAGGACAAGGGGTGAGCTTGACGCCAAAGGAGTTTGAGCTCCTCCGATTGCTGGTGCGATCGGAAGGCAAAGTCCTGCCACGGGACTCGATTCTGAACAGAGTCTGGGGGTACGGCTACGACGGCACGGCCCGCACGATCGACAATTTCATCAATCGGCTGCGCCAGAAGATCGAGGACGATGTGGACGCTCCGAGGCACATCCTCACAGTGCGAGGTGTGGGGTATCGGTTTCAGGGGTAGCAACGGCCCAGAAATATCGTTGCGGCAGCTTTCAGAGCCTGGGTGGGGCGGATGGGTCCCGAGCGGCACCCGCGGAGAGGATTGTAGAGGGTGGCTGGTGGCGATTGGCAAGAACCGAAGTGCTGAAAGTCATTCCAGCCCAGGGTGAATCTGGGAGAGAAATTTCCTCTTGATGACACTCCCGTGACAGTGTCCCGCGATAATCCTGCTCAACGCGGCTCAGGGCCAAGAAGTGTCGTTTCATTGTCAATACAGGGTTCATTCTCTTCTCTTTTTTTCTCTCTCTGGATTTTCAGGAAGGCCCTGAGTTGCTTTAGCCCTGGTCGAAGTGAGATCCAGGGTATCTTCCAATCCCTTGTCATGAACGCGTACGGTTGGGTCCTTACTATCGTGAACCTCCTCGCAGTGGGCGCTCCGCCCCTGACGCCTTCGTTTTCGGAATCATGGTACAGGGAGGTTTTCGAGGGGAATGTCGTGCTGGCAGCGACGGAATATGAAATCCTTTACCTTGGCCAGCCTTCGGAAGACTTGCCGCCGCGGATGCGCCAGAGGGCAGCTTTCCGGGCCGGGCTTTGTTTTCAGCGCCTGGGTCTCACTCAGAGCGCTGTGCCGGCATTTATTTCGGCGTCGGCAATGGGTCATCCGCTGGGGGATTTCCAGGATCCAGCCTCGGCCCTGGTCGCGGAAGCAAATTTCAGATTGCGGTCCCTTCAGGGGGGTATGGTCTCAGGCGCGGGAGCAGATGAAGCCCGGCTCGAGTTTGCAATTCAGGGAATGCTGGAGCAGCTCAGGGCTACCGAGAGGAGCCGTTTCGCCGCGATCGCAAGCCTCGAAGGAAGCGCCTTGTCTCGGCGGAAAGTGGCACAGGATTGCCAGGAGCTTCTGGCTCGGCTGCGGGCACTTGGGGTGGATCTGATGTTTCCCATGCCAGTGGGCGAGGCAGTTGGGGAAGCGATTCAGCGTGGGATCAGGGAAGCCCTGGGGGCGGATGTGGATTACCCACGGCTTCTTGCTGCACTCAAGGGGCGCTGCGCGAGTGAGGCGCTATCCGCCCTCCTGGCGCGGGATGTCGAGCGGGCCTCCCGGCTACTGAAAAGCCTCGCCTGGCTCCTCAGTGGTGGTGGTGGTGAGGGATCCGACCAGCCCTTGAGGCCGTTGTCGGAGATCCTTCGTCGCATCCAGACCCTCCCGTTCTCACCGGGCCACATTTCTCCAGGAGATGTGATTGTCGCCGAGCGCCTACTCCTCGATCTAGAGCTGGAGCGCAAGACCACTCTATGTCGTGAGATTCGGGCCCGGCTCGACGAGGCAGCGGCGGCAGAGGTGCGCGGACGAGGCGACTTGGCGCTGCCGGCACTGGTCCGCATTCGAAGTGCTCTCGACTGGCATCTGGGCTCGACTCGTGAGGAATCGGAGGTCCGATCCTTGGTTGCGACCGCAGGAATGCGCGAGACTTCTCTAGTCCAATCCGGCAAATCCGCCGAGGCGATCCAGCAAATGGGAAGGCTCTTGCGAGGCCAGTCCGACCGAATTCTTCAGCTCTGCGAGGCCCACAGGGACGAGGTGGGCGAGGAACTGAGACTGCGAGGGCCTGCCAGCGTCGGGGGCGTACCGGATGCCATCAATGTTGTGAGGGCTGAGGTCGACCGTCTGCTGGCACGCGCTCGCAGTGGCATCACGCCTGTCGGACCCGACAGGGCGACGATGGAACCCCCGGCCGAAAAGGCGCTTCTTGAGTTGGGCCAGCTTCTGGAATGGGTGCCCTCGGCGGCGACGGCCGCGAGCCGGGCATCCCTGGAATCGCTGCTCGCCTCGCCAACAATTTCCAGCGGCGCCAATGGAGTGAAAACGCCAGAGACCAAAGCCAACAAGTAACTACAGAACAAGCTTGACTGAAGCCCACGCCACCCCGGGCCAAGTCGAGTCATGAGGGTAAAAGGATGCCACCGGTAGAAAGGTTGACACTTTTACCCTTTTTTATTTCAATTATACTTGTTCTTAAAGTACAAATTATTTCTGTGTCTGGCGCGGGCGCAGCTGTGCGGCTGCCGTGTTCCTCCGTGGCGGGCTTTGCGAACCGCGTTGACGCTTCAATGCCCCCCGGGGTAACAAAAAATAGCGGCGTCCGGATTTGAACCGGAGACCTACGGATTATGAGACCGTTGCTCTACCAACTGAGCTACGCCGCCACACGGTCGGAATTCCATGAAAAGCGACTGGAACTTAACGGAAACCTTGCGGTCTTTCAAACTTTTTTCCAACACCTGGAGGCGAAGAGGGCTCGGACTTGGTCGTGGAATTCTCCGGATGTCTGCTCACAGCAAGCTGCTTCTTGAGGCACTCCTGCGGGAGTCTCTGGATCTTATCGATCCAGGTTTTTGTCGAGAATGCAAGGGAGTGGTCACCCACCCCAGGGATCCATTCTGCAGCGACTGCCTGTCTCGAGTGCGCTGGATTGGATCCGCATGCGCACGCTGCGGTCTGCCGGTTGTCCAGCCTGCTCGGGCGCCTCAAGGACCGCTTCACGTCGACTCCTTGCCGCCGCCGTGTGGTGTCTGCCGACCACTCAGGTTGAGGTTCGATTGGGCCTCGGCCTCGGGGCTCCATGAGGGGCCTTTGCGCACGGCAGTCCTGGCGTTCAAGTTTTGCGGAGATCTCGGCGTTCTTCAATTCCTTCGAGACTCATTGACTCGGGCTGCACTGGCGAGCTCGCTGGAGCCGGCAATGCGCCAGGCCGAGGCGATCGTCCCTGTCCCGCTTCATCCGCTGAAACGCTGGTGGCGTGGGCTTGATTCCGGGCTCTTGCTCGCCGAGGAGCTCGCGCTGGGGCTAGCCCCGCGGCAGCGGCTTCCGGTGTTACCACTTCTCAGAAAGCAGCGTTGGACTCCGCCGCAGTCGACGCTAAAGGCCGCACAGAGGCGGCGGAATCTCAGGAACGGGTTTGCCGTCCTTCCAGGGGTCAGAGTGCCGCAAGTGGTTGTCCTGGTCGACGACGTCCTCACATCAGGATCGACGGCTTCGGAATGTGCGAGAGCGCTCAAGCGGGGAGGCGCTCGGCGTGTCATCGTGGTTGTGGCGGCTCGCTCTGAATGAGCTGAAGCAGCTCCTTGCGGAAGCCATTGAAAAAAGCGTGATAGTCGGGGTTCTTGAAGTCGGGATACGTCCATGGCAGTGGCTTGTAGGCGCCATTTTCGTAGCTCAGCGCGACTTCTTCCCAGATTCCGTCGCCACGGTAGAGGCGATGGGAGTAATCCTTCGTGGAGGCAAGAATAATCCGGCAATCGTTGAGGAGCCCAGGGTCAATATTCACGGGCCGCTCGACCGGCCAGCAGCTGCTTTCGAGCACCTCTTGCTCCATCGCAATCGCAGCATGCTTGACGCGAGCCAGGCCATCTTGCGGCCAACGGTTCTCGAGCACGAAAAATTTCCTCTGCAACGCTTCTCCCATGGTACGGGAGTAGGTGCGCGTCTCGGGAAATGGGAAGAGCCCGCTTTCGCCCTGCGGGTGAAGTGGACCGAACCGAAGCACGATGAGCTTTCGGATGACTTCGAAAAGCGGCTCAAAGCCCGTGAAGACCCCGAAAAAAAGGTAAGCGGGCGGAGCGGTCCGCGGCACCCTCAAGGGGAGCTGTCTCCGGGCACGTTCCTGGGGGCCGAATCAACTGAATCGAGCTGAAAGCCCAGCCGCTCGCCAATGTCAACGGCGCGGCCCTTCCCAATTTTCGAACCACTCACCCGGGCTTCCAGCGTCTGATCGTGCCGTCGAGGGAGCTCAAGGATGACTCCAGGCCGTAGATCGAGGATCCGCTCCAGGGGCATGCCTGTCTCGGCAATGACGACGGAAAAAGGAACTTCAAGATCGGCCACCGGAGCGAATCCAGACTCGTCTTCGTTTGCACTCATGATCACCTCCCGCGTGCATTATCGGCCAGGCCGTGCGCAAAACTGAAACTATTTTCCCGGGACCCTGGCGCCGGAGCCGGGAGTTCGCGCTTGATCTTGTGTAGGCTCTACATAGAATCACGGACTTCCAGAAACAAGCCCCATTAACCCCGCTCGAGTGGGCATCGACGTCTGCCAGAGATTCTGAAGCAAGACGGCAAGGCCACACGAAGAGGCCAACCGGAGAGTAGGACATGCCCCGAGAATGTGAAATTTGTAAGAAGAGGGTGGAGGTCGGTTACCAGTACACCTATCGCGGCCTCGCGAAGTACAAGGGTGGCGTTGGCATCAAGGTGACTGGCAAGACGAAACGAAAGTTCCGACCGAACCTCCAGCGGGTCAGAGCCATGGTCGGGAATTCGACCCGCAGGCTGCGAGTCTGCACTCGCTGCCTCAAGAGCGGCCTGGTCAAGAAGCCCATCGCTCGCAAGGGTTACGAGGGGCTGATAAAGCGGGCTGCTCGAAGCGCGGAGTAACAGCCCGGCCACTTCCGCCGTTTTGCCTCATCACGTGATGCAGGGACACTGCGGCGAAACGCCAACGGGAGAACCCATGGCCATTGAAGTCACTGACGATCTGGTGTGCCACATTGCCCGGTTGTCCCGCATAGCCATTTCCCAGGACGATTTGAAGGAGCTTGTAAGCCACTTCGAGAGGATTCTTGCCTTCGTGGGTGAGCTTCAGTCTCTGGATACGCGAGACGTCGAACCATCGATGTTCTCCGTCGAGTCGACGAACGTGGATCGAGAAGATATTGTCTGCGCCTCCCTGGGCCGCACAGAAAGTCTCGCCAACGCTCCAGAGTCCAACGGCACGTTCTTCGTGGTGCCCCGAATTGTAGGCGGCGGGTCCGAGGCGGGCCCAGGCGCTCCGGTGCAAATGGAGGAAGACGGGGCGGAAGGGGCAGCATGACGACCCGGGAAGCGAGCATCATCGAGATCCGGGACAGCCTTCTGGCGGGACGCACGAAGGCTGTGGAGGTCATTCACGAGGCTCTGCGGCAGATTCGAGCCGTGGATCCGCAGCTCAGGGCAACTTCTCAAATCTTCCAGGAAGAGGCGCTTGCGCGGGCCGAGGAGCTTGACATGAAGCTCAAGAAGGGCGAGGAGCCGGGATTGCTGGCGGGTGTGCCCTTTACAGTGAAGGACAATATCTGCACTCGGACGGGGACAACCACCGCGGCCAGCAAGATCATCCCCACCTTCAGGGCTCCGTATGACGCCACCGTGGTTCTCAAATTGTTGGCCGCTGGCGCCATTCCGATCGCAAAGACAAACATGGACGAGTTCGGCATGGGCTCCTCCACGGAAAACTCCGCAACGGTTGGCCCGACGCGCAATCCATGGCGCACCACGCACGTGCCAGGGGGGTCGAGCGGAGGGGCCGCAGCTCTGGCTGCGGCCACCCGGGGCATGCTGCACCTGGGCTCCGACACCGGTGGATCGATCCGACAGCCAGCTTCCTACTGCGGCGTAACAGGAATCAAGCCTTCGTACGGTCGGGTCTCGCGTTACGGTCTTCTTGCCTTCGCCAGCTCACTCGATCAAATCGGTGTTCTGCAGTCAAGCGCCCGCGAATGCGCGGCGGCGTTGTCGGTGATAGCCGGGCGCGATCCCATGGACTCGACTTCAGCCTCAAGGGCAGTCCCTCATTACCTCGGGGAGTTGGAGCGCGACGTTCGCGGCCTCAGGCTAGGTATCCCAACGGAATACTTTCCCGACGCCATCGACGCGGAAGTTCGTGCCCGAGTACAGGAGGGCATCGACGTTTTTCGCCGGCTCGGAGTCGAGACGCGCGAGGTCTCCCTTCCCCACACACGGTACGCGAACCCGACCTATGTGCTCATCTCCGCCGCCGAGGCCAGCTCCAATCTTGCCCGCTACGATGGAGTACACTACGGCCATCGCGCCAGGAACCCGCAAGGCCTTGTTGAACTCTACGCGCGCAGCCGGGCCGAGGGTTTTGGAGCCGAGGTGAAACGCAGGATCATGGTGGGCACGTTCGTCTTGAGCGCGGGGTACCACGAAGCCTTCTACAACAAGGCGTGCAAGGTGCGGAAGCTGATAAGGCAGGACTTCGAGAGTGCTTTCAAGGAAGTCGATGCCATTGTCTGCCCAACCTCGCCCGTGACGGCTTTTCCCATCGGGGCCAAGATCGACGATCCCCTGAAGCTTTACGCTGTCGACATCCTGACGGTGCCTGCCAACCTTGCCACGGTGCCGGGTATCTCCTTTCCCTGCGGCCTCACCAGTGAAAAACTCCCCGTTGGCCTGCAGATTTATGGCCGTCCCTTCGAGGATCACACCGTGCTCAGGCTTGCACATGCCTTCCAGATGACCACGAAGTTCCACCTCGCGGCGCCACCGGTTTACGCCGGGTCCTGAAGCCAGGTGACCGGAGACACGCATGACGAAATCCAAATCTGATCCGACCGACGGCACGCCGTTCGAGGCGGTGATCGGGCTCGAGGCGCATGTCCAGCTCAAGACACGCTCGAAGATGTTCTGCGGGTGCGAAAACCGTTTCGGCGCCGAGCCCAACACGCTCGTTTGCCCTGTCTGTCTCGGACACCCCGGATCCCTCCCCGTCGTCAACCGCCAGGCCATGGAATGGGCCGCGCGAGTTGGTCTTGCGTGCGGTTGCGAAATCGCCCGCTTCACGAAATTCGACCGGAAGAATTACTACTATCCGGACCTTCCCAAAGGCTATCAGATCTCGCAGTACGACTTGCCCATCTGTAACGGTGGGGAGGTTGAGGTCCACTTCGCGAATGATTCCGGCGTTGTGAGGCGCAAGATCGGTCTGGTGCGAATTCACCTCGAGGAGGATGCTGGAAAAAATATACACGCCGAGGCTCGGCCCGAGAGCTGGGTCGATCTGAACCGTGCTGGCGTGCCTCTCCTCGAGATCGTCTCGAAGCCCGACATGCACACGCCCGAGGAGGCCGGCGCCTACCTTCGCATGCTGCGCCTCATCATGCTCTATCTCGGCGTGAGCGACTGCAACATGGAGGAAGGCACGCTCCGGTGCGACGTGAACATCTCCGTCCGCCCCCGAGGCTCGACGCACCTCGAGACGCGTACCGAAATCAAGAATTTGAACTCCTTCACCCACGTGGAGAACGCGCTTCAGCACGAGATCACCCGGCAAATGAAGATCAAGGCAAGAGGCGAGAAGATCGTTCAGCAAACGCTGCTCTTCGACCCGGAGAAGGGGGAAACGAGAGTGATGCGCGGCAAGGAGGAAGCGCACGACTACCGGTACTTCCCTGAACCGGACTTGGCGCCCTGGATCTTCAGCGAGGAGTGGATCGAGAGCCTTCGCAAGTCGCTTCCGGAAATGCCTGCCGTCCGACTCCAACGATTCCAGGGCGCGCTCGGCTTGAGCCCCTACCATGCCGACGTGCTCGTGCGGGACGTGGTCATGGCAGAGTTCTTCGAGGAGGCCCTGGAAACTTATGACAAGGCGCAGTCTGTCGCCAACTGGGTGACGAACGTCGTCCGCGAAGAGTCCAATGCACGAGGCATCTCGGCGAAGGAGATTGGGATCTCACCCGCAAGGCTCGCGGGGCTGGTGAGGGCAATTGACGAAGGCAAGGTCTCGAACCAAAAGGCTCGCGATGTCTTCAAAGCAATGCTTGGGAACACAAGAGCTGTAGCCGAAGTGATCGGGGAGCTTGGCCTCGAGCAGATCAGCGACGATTCCTTTATCCGGAACGCAGTGAAGGAGGTGATCGGGAAGCATCCGGGCCCGGTCGAGGATGTAAAGAAAGGCAAGGAGAACTCGATCAACTTCCTGGTGGGGCAGGTCATGCGCCAGTCAAAGGGCAAGGCGAATCCGGGTATTGTATTGAAGCTTGTGAAGGAGGAGTTGGGCGTTTGAACCCTCTTCCGTGCTCGCATAGCCCTCACGCGCCCCGTGGATCGGGCGGACAGCTTCCGAAGCCTTCGGCTTCACTTTCGCCGGTACGCCGATAGCTCTCCATCCCCGGTCGAAACGAGTATCCAGTCGGAGCTGCCCACAATAGCCGTGATTGGCTTCGAGGTCCTGGCAGACCACACGGGCGCAAGCGGATCGCTTCGGTAGACGAAGAAGCGCCTGAGGTCGGCGGTCGTCACGACCACTCCTCCAACGATTGTCTGCAGAGATGCGGCGCCTTTCTCGACAGCCTCGGTGCTCACCTCTTCCGCAGTTTCTGAAGCGCACACCGCAAGTTTGCCATCAGGAGACAGGGTGAAGAGGGTACGATCCTCGTGGGAGATCACAGCCTTGCTTCCCGTCGGCAGATGCCGCACGTACGCAGTCTCGCCGTTCTCCGATTTGAGGAAGATGAGGTCACCGTCCTCAGCCAGCACCAGAACCGCCTTGCCGGTGTGGAGAATGTCGTGCGCACCCGCAGATCCGATCTGACGCTTCCAGACAATACTGGGCGGATTCACCCGGACTCTCGCCACGCCGCCATTGTGCAGCATGAGGAGCAGATCCTCCTCGAGGTCGGTTACCTTCTTTGGCGGTGACTCGAAGTTCAGGCTCCAGGCAAGCGCTCGGGCCCTTCGCGAGTAAGCCTGCAAATTGCCCGCATGCGTCCCGACAAGGACGAAGGGAGATCGGACCGGTGCATGAAGCGGAGAGGCTGCGAGGCTACCCAGGAAGACCTCGGTCGCTGCCTCCTGGGCAGTGGTCTGGGCGCCATCGAACCCCTTCAATGTTCTTGGGGGCGGCAAGAACAGCAGGTGGCCGGTATTCCAGAGCGTCAGGATGCCTTCCTCCGTCCATTCAGGCCGAGCGACCAGTGTTCCATGACTCTCTGGACTGAAGCGCCAGTCGAGCTTGCCTGTCGACGCACGGATTGCCGCAAGACCCCCCGATTCCATTCCCACCAGCACCGTGTCGGCCACCAGGATTGGCCAGGGTTCGGTACGATTCGAGTTGGGTACGGACCATTCTCGCTTGCGATCGAGAAAGTACCTCTTGAGCGGGCCATCGGCGCCCTGCAACTCGACGGTTCGAGAGTCGTGGCCAGGCAGAATGATCTGGAGCTCCATCGCGCCGGAGTGTGGCAAGTGAATCGCGTGGGGCGTCTTTCCCAGCACCTTGACCTCACCCGGGGCCAGGATTTGCGAGACCTCGGCGCCTGCGGGCACAGACTCCACGACCACCGGGAGAAGTAGCTGGGGCACGTGAACGGACTGTGGATACATTTCCACCAGCCGATGGTAGGTCTTGTAAGCAGCTTCAGGCTCGCCGGAGGACTCAAGTCTCCTGCCTTCAGTCAGCAAGTCCTCTGCCGAGGGATCATCGCTGCCAAGTCGGCGCAGTATCTCCTGAGCCTCAACCATGACTTCCTCGCCATGCGTCAAGCCCAACACGGGCTGAAGGATTCGCAAGGTTTCCTCGCGTTTGCCTTCAGCCGCCGCCTTGCGCGCCTCGTTCAGGACAGCGAGCTTCTGCTGACTGCGCTCCTCGGCCAGTCGGCGCGCGGAGCTCTCAAGCCTTGCTTGTAGCCGGTCGGCCAGGGGCCGCCAGATACTGAGAGGGTGGCTGGCACTGAACTCCTCGCATTGCCGGGCAATCCTTACATAACGCTCTTCCGATGTGCGCGCACCGGGCGAATGGATCGTTGAAAGTGGGCCTTCCATGGCATCCGCCGTCCTGGAGGCTTGCTCGATCCTTGACCAGGACCGGTAGGTCCAGGCCTGATACGACGCAAGGGCCAGGGCGCAGAGCAGAAGGACGCGCCGCAGCTTGAATTGTCTGGCGCCGCCTTGCGCCGCCGAGAACAACCGTTCGATCTGGCGGACCTCGGCTCCGCTGACGCCGAGGCGGCGAACTTTCTCGATGAGCTCCTGCGCCTTGGCAGTTTGTCCCCGCTCGAGATATTGACGCGCCAGAGTCTGTAGCTCGGCGCTTGCCTCCGTCGTCCGACCAAAGTCGAGGTAAATGTTGATGAGCTTCTTGCGAAATGCCGCGTTGCCGGGCAGCTCCTTGAGAATATCCTTGCAGGCCTCGAGCGCGACCTCCGCAGAGCGAGTCTTCCGCGCCTGAGCGGAGATCAGGTCACAGACTTCCGAGAGCTCCTCCAGCCTGCGTTCCTTGACGAGCAACGGCAGCGCCTGAGTGAAAATATCGCGGTCCGTCGGGCGAATGCGCAGCGCGCCGAGTAGGAATTGAATCGCCTGGGCAGTATTGCCATTCAAGATCTCCTCGGAAGCGGCCTGGCTGTAGATCCTTGTGATTTTCTCGGTGACGAGGATCTCGTCCGGCTTGAGCTGAAGGGCCTTCTGGTAAGCCTTCATGGCCTTGGCGGCCTTGCGCATCCGGTAGAGCGAGTCACCGATGTAGTTGTACTGAATCACGGCCTCGTCGACTCGTTCAAGCTTTTCGTAGACGACCGCGAGGCGTTCCCGGGCCGCAAGCTCGTCGACGCCATACTTGACAGCATTCTTGAACCACGGAAGGCAGCGCTCTGCGTCACTCCGCTTCAACGTGTGGGTCGAAATCCCTCTCAACTCCGGGTGAATCGTCTTCTTGATCAGGCCGTCCTCAAGCGCCCGCAGCAAGGCGTCTTCCACATGCGACTCGTAGAAGTAGGTATCTCGCAGAATCGACTGGAGATCCCGCATCCCATCGATCAAACCCAGCGCTTGCACGAGGAGCCTGTCCTCCCCGCCACCTTGCCGCAAGGCCATGCCTCGCTCGGTGAGGACGAAGATTTCCTCCCGCGATGGCACGAGCACCTCAAACCGCTTCCAGAGATCTGCACGGCGTCGCAAGGCCTCGATGAGCTGCGTTATCGCGACGGGGCTTCGTGCTGCGATGTCATTGGAGGTGAGGAGGTAATCGGGAACCAGATCCTCCTGAAAGTGAAATGACTGTTGGGTCCTGAAGAGCGTCTCCGTGAGCTCTTCCAGGAGCTGCTCGGTGGCGGCATCCACCAGCTCATCTTCCGAGAGAAGCCCATGCTCGAGGAGGTACTCGGCGAAGATTCTGCGCGTACGATCGGCCTCATGCAACGCAGCCTCGAAGTTCTGGGGACTGATGCGCTCCCCGGGGATACCCAGATCGGATAGCTTCCGGACAGCTACCTTGCCGGAGAAGTGCTCGCCGACGATGTAGACGGCTTCGCCTTGACAAAAGACTTCGCGGAAGCTGTTTGTTTTCCCAAGGGTAAGCGTCCCAACAGCCTTTTTTTGGGCTTGAGATTCGAGAAACTTGAGAATGTCCATTGAAAGCGCTCTTGGGTTTAGTGTGGTTTCCGACTCCTGAAGGGAGCGGAGTCCTGCTTCATTTTTTCGAGGACGATTTCGGCAAGACAGGGAACTTCCACGGTCGGGGACTCCGACGCAGCCACAGACCTCGGCTCTTTTTCATCGCTCGAGGTAGACCCGGAGGGCTGGGCGGAATCCGATGGGCTCTCCGGAGAAACATTTCGCAGCCTCATCAGATTGAGGCAGCTCCTGAGGCAAGGCGAATCGCGTCGAGCAAGGATTTCCCGCGCATGAGCACCTCGGATCCGTTCTGCCGTGGAGTCGCAAAGGGGGGGCAGGGTCTCTGCCAGCGCGTCCATTGCGCTCTTGCGAAGGAACGATGCCTCGTGGCCGAGGAGTTTCGCCGCGGCAGATTCAAGTACATCTGAATCCTTGCCGCCTCGGACCATGAGAATCCACTCCGAGGTCTCCTGGATGAGACTTTCACGCCCCTGAGCCGCCAGTTTGCCGTCTGCGACAAGCACGCCGATCCTGGGAGGGGCGCCCACCAAGGGGTCGACATCTCGCCTCACCCCGAGTCGCACAGCCCAGCGTGGGCTTGCTGCGTCGATCCACCGAATACCTACAATGCAATCCTCGTCAACTTGAAGTCCTGGCGTATCGGGGAGTTCGTTCCTGAGCGTGAATACGAGTACCGTGTTCCCCCCGGAATCGCCCCAGATGGGCTCTTCAACTTTCAGGGTATGCACGAGACCGCCGGGGACTTCCTCAGTTCGCTGGATCAGGGCCCTGACGACGCAATCCGAGCACTTCACGAGCCCGTCGATGGACTCGGGCTCATCCACACTCGCGGCCAATGCGAGGAGCATCGCGCTGATGAGTTGGGCCGATGGAGGGAGGACGAAGTTCATTGCAGGCGGATCCTTCCCAGGAGGTAAGCCCAGCTGAGGGGATTGAACCGGGGGGCCTCTGCTCCCTCAAGCAGAGCATCCTGGAAGCTCAATACAGCCGACATGATATTGGCCCCCACGGTGTCAAGGTGATAAGCGCTGGTGTAGGGCCCCGCGAACAAGGCGTTCCGCTCCCCGCCGAAGAGGCCGCGAGGCGGTGGACCGTTGGCCACGAGACCCAGCGAGTGACCCATTTCGTGGGCAATGACGAGTGCCACCATGCGGCTCCACGCATCCACTGCGGAGACGATGGCATCATGGCGACGATTGGCCTCGGGCAGGTTTGCGGGGTCCGAGCGCATGAATTCACTCCCCAGGACAATGCGGTCGAGCGGGTCTTGCCCAATCGGATCACCACGGCCCGGAGTGAATGGGTCGAAGCGGCTCCGAAAGAGATGGCTCGTGTTGATGTGATACTCGACGATATTTGTTGTGAAGATTCCAAGCTCAACCGAGGTGTTGTTGTTCCGTCGAGAGTTCCCCGAGTCGAACTCCGCTCGCCCGATGGTGAAGCCAGGGATCGGATCGTCGCCGCCCATCGCCATCCTCGAGACTCGACCCCCTGGGTGGGTAAGGTGAATTCGAAGGTTGGCTGCATCCCGTTGGGCGGAGCCATCCGGCTCGCGGCCAAAATGCCTGTACACGTATCCACGCACGGTCTCCTTCGTCCACGCGACGACCCAGGCACTCAGCACAGCCTCGAGCGAGCCAGCCGGCGAGCCTGGCCTTGCCAGGCCCACAAGCGCCAGGTCTTCCTCGTAGTCCGGAAGTCCGTTGGGATCTTCCGTTGCCCCCACGACCCGGCGGCCGCTGACGTCCGTGCTGTCGGTAATGGTGAAGTTGTCGCGGTGAAACTCGAGGACCCAGTTATCTTCTACCTCGAGTGGCGCCGCACCTCCTGTTCGGGAAGCCACCTCGAAAGTGAAGGAAGTCGTCTCCGAGCGATTTCCGAGAGAGTCCGCGACGCTCGCCATGACGGTGACTTCGCCCCCTGGAGCCTTCATTGCGGCTGGCACGAGCCAGTTCTGACAGTCTGGGTCGGCCCCCGTGACGAAAAATCTTCCAAGGTCCAGGCTCCCTTCGGGGTGCGGCACGCCCCGCGAACGACCCAACGAGGTCGTGGAGGAGATTTCGAGGCTTTCCAGGTCAAGCTCCGCGCCTCCAGGGGCCCTCGACGCCTCGACGGTCAGGTGAAAGCCGCTCGAAGGCGTCTGGAGGCGAAAGGCTTCCTCAACGCCCTCAAGGTTTGTAAAAGTGGATGAGCCATTCATCTCGGGCTCGATTCCCTCCAGGGAGAGCAGCTTGATGGAGGGCGCCAGCGTCCTCAGCTCGAATGGCTCGGTCACGACCGCCTCGCTGCTCGCGGTGTCCATCGCGCGCACCCTGAGCTGCGCCACTGCCGAGCTGATCCCGGGAGCATCATCCTGGGCCTTCCAGTGAAGGATAATGTGGGTGCTGGAGCCATCAGCAGGCATTGGGTGGGAGCCCATGGCTTCAACAAATGACGCCGGACGATACGCTGCTCCACGGACCGAAAGTTCTGCTTTGAAGCGGATGTGGTCGCCTTCGGCATCCGAGATATCCAGGGCGACCGGCAGGATTCCACCCGCGATTGGCCGCCCGATCGCGACGAAGTGGACCACCGGGGGGGAGTTGGGCCCCAGGCCGAAAACTTCGCTCTCGGCAGCATGGCCGACCCGCCGTGTTCCGGGAACCTGCGGAATCACACGAATCTTGAGGTCATGTTGGGCCGTCGCCGAAATGTCCATCGAAGCGTGCCAGGACGTGCTGACACGCCGAGGTGTCCTCGACACCGCCAACGTGAGCGCCGGTACGGAGCTTTCGCGGTAGGTTGCCCCGCCGTCTTCGCTGAAGTCGATCCGGACGAATGCTTGAGCGGAAATCCCGGCCAGGCTGTAAGTCAATTCCACCTCATCTTTGCTCTGTGGTTGAGCCACGACGTCCGCGACCCACACGTCCAGCGTCTCCTGGGTCTCCCTGGAAGCTTGCCGTGAATTACGTCCCATGTCGTTGCAGCCGCTCATCAAGAAAAGCGCCAGCAACCCAGGCGCCGCGCCGCGGAGAGGAGAAGCCATGCAGCCTCAAAATCATTTCATTATCTTCCCTCTTCTCAAATCAAGACACCCACGCCCAACAAGGGCGTTCACCATTGCAGGAAGAATAGAACATTTCGCGATAGTGGGCACACTTGGCCGACAACGACTCTTTTCCGGAAACAGCGTGACTGTCTACAAGATGGATCGTGGGCGAGGTGACCTGTAGAATCGCGCAGTACTTGAGCCACTTCCACAGCCTCCAATCGACGAACAGAACGTCAAGCAGCCGGTAAAAGGCCCCGCACGATGCTTCCCACGGCTTATGTCTTGAATCCGGGCAGGTTCCGCAAAGGCGGGTGTGGAGTAACTCTCGCGCTATGCTTCCTGTTCCCGGTCACCTCTCAGTCGCAAGAGCTCGGAGCGGCTCCGGATCTGGACTTACTCGAAAAGAACCTCAAGCGTGCGATGGAGACCGAGAAGTTCGACACGGCAGAGTCGCTCGTCGGTCAGCTCGGAGCGACCGGTAATCCCAGGGCTGCTGACATCATCATTCAAAACGCTTTCACCGGTAACAACTATGGGGTCGAAAAGGCCGCCGGGGCGGCGATCCTGAGCATGAAGGATCCAGCCGTGCGCGCCAGGGTCCTCGAGGCCGCACAGGCCGCGAAAAATCCAAAGCCACGATCCCGGATCATCCTCTTTTCCCTGGTTGCAAAGTTTGCCGTGGACGATCCCGAGTCACTGGGCGTCCTGTGCGCCGGTCTCGAGGACCCCAGCAAGCCTGTGGTTTTGACTGTCCTAAAAAAGCTAAGGGAGCTCATGAAGCCTGAGTCGGTCCCCGCATTGATCGAGGCGCTGGAAGTGCGCGAAAAAAAGGGGCGAGACAGAATCTACTTCGATATTGTGCGCAATTTGAAGGCACTCACGGGAGTGGATCTCGAGTTTTCAGCCGACTGGAGGAACTACACAGCCGCGCACCAGGGTGCAAGGCCAGCCCCGACAAGGAATCCGTCAGGGAGTGCTACCGGGGTCTTCAAACGGCCAAAGTTCTTCTCCGTCAGCGTCGACTCCGACCGTGTCCTCTTCGTCATCGACGTCTCGGAGAGCATGCTCCAGGTGGATCCCGAGCTCAAGGCTCCAGGTCCAAAAGAGGAGACAACGAGATCAACCGGAACAACTGCTGTTGCGAAAAAGAAGTCCCCTGAAACAAGGAAGTCAGGGCCTTCCACACGGGAACGATTGACCCGAGTGAAGGTGGAGCTGATTAGCGTGATCAACAGTCTTGAGCCAAAGACACGATTTGGACTCCTGAGCTTTAGCCATGAGCTGGCGTGGTGGGGGGAAGGCAGAGGATCGCTCAGAGAGGCTTCACCAGGCAACAAGTCAGACGCGGTCACCTGGGTGCGCAACCTGGTCGCCAGTGGGGCAACCCGAACCGACCTGGCGCTCGAGGCGGCGCTGAGTATCCCGGACATCGACACGATTTTGCTCCTCACGGACGGTGCGCCGAGGAACGAGCACAATCAACCCGTCGACATCGGGACCATCCTGGCGCGAACCAAGGAGACAAACCGTTTTCTACGTTGCCGCATCCACACCATCAGCTTTGCGCAGATTGTTGCCAAGCGCATGGTCAAGTTTGTGAAGGAGCTTGCGGTAGCGAACGACGGAGTCTGCACGATGCTGCCTTGAAGCCTCTCCCACACTGTTGGCCGGCTCTGAGGCCGCCATTCAGCGTCCGAGTCGCTCGGTGTCCAGCCACCGGTGGGGGCCTCCTTTTATTACTCACTGATGGGGCATGAGGCAGTATTATAAGGCGCTCAGTGGAGGCGCTTGCGGCCTCCAGATTGCGCCAGGTATCGGGAAATCAAACCAGGAGGTGCACTTGAAAAATTGGAAGGACGGCTCGGCCTCGTTGGCCAAGCTGTGCGCAAGGATCTTGTACGAGAACAAATTGGACGATATCCGGGTGCTGGACGTGGGGGATTCGCTTCAGATAACCGACTTTTTTGTGATTGCCTCCGGGAGCACCCCGCGGCACTTGAAGGCAGCGAGTGACGAGCTCCTCAGGAATCTCAGAGAAAGTGGTACGTTGCGGCGGGGCATTGAAGGCTATCGAGAGGCGAAGTGGGTGTTGATTGACTTGGACACTGTAGTGATCCACCTCTTTCTGGGCGAGAGCCGATCGTTTTACGGCCTCGAGAATCTCTGGGGTGATTGCTCCACTGTGGAGTGGATGGGCCCCTCGAGCGAGGAGCCCGCCAGGGCCGTGGCACTGCCGGCTGCCCGGATCTCGAAATAGCGTCGCTTCCTTCGCCATGAATCGTCCGGACCGTCCGATCTGCGAGCTGGTGTTCGACTCGAAGTCGCCTGAAGCGACTTGCCAGATCGCAAAGCGTCTGGGCGAGAGCCTCCGGGGTGGCGAGGTGCTCGCTCTCGTCGGTGACCTTGGAAGCGGCAAGACCACATTCACCAGGGGGCTCTGTCTGGGACTCGGGCTTGACGACGCAAGGCAGGTATCAAGCCCCACGTACGTTCTGGAACACCTCTATGCGGGCCGATTCTGCATTTATCATTACGACGCTTATCGGCTGGTCGGGCCCGAGGAGTTCGTGGCCCTTGGCTTCAGGGAGCACCTGAGTCCACAGAGCGTTCTCGTCATCGAGTGGGCTGACAAGGTCCTGGAGTCCCTGCCGCCGGAGCGACTAGAGATTGAATTGTCCATGCAGAACGATGTGCCGAATGTCTCGGAAGCGCCCGATTCTCGCCGCAGGATCCGCTTTTCCGGACCTCGAGAAGTGTGGGGCCATCGCCTCGGTGGTATCTTTCCGACGAAGGACTCAAGTTTCGGGCTCCTCGGATAGATAGATGATCCGATGCCAAAGAAGTTGGATATCCGCATAGGGCAATATCTTGTCCAGAAGCAATGTTGCGGTCTTCGCGAAGTGAATGCGGCGCTGCGAGAGCAAGCTCGACTTCGGCAGGACATGGACAACAAGCCTCTCGGAGAGATCCTCGTCGCGAAGGGCTCCATTGACAACGAAACCCTCAAGGTCGTGCTCGCCGAGCTGGGGGTTCTCTGTCTGCGTTGCGCCCCCTGCGCGATGAAGTACGCATTTTCTCGATACGAGCGGGGCTCCTCGCCTCGTTGCCCAAAGTGTAACGAGGTACTGCTACTGGCAGATCCGGAGCAGCCGGTAAGCTCGGCGCCACCCGGGGGCTCCCCCTCGGCTCCTTGGCCGGCGCCAGTTGCACCAGAACCCAGTGCGCTGTCCCCCCCGGGTGGCGGTCCGCAGGGTCCCTTGCCCGCTCCGGTGTTTCCCTCCGCTCCGAACGATCCAATTCGCGAGGTCTACGTCGGAAAGGTCCTGGGCGGCTGCCAGCTCATCGAGAAGGTGGGGCACGGCGGCATGGGGATGGTCTACAAGGCGAAACAGCTCAACCTGGGGCGCATCGTGGCCGTCAAGGTGCTTTCGGGAAGCTTGGCCAAGGACGAGTCGTTTGTCCGCAGATTTCTCCAGGAAGCTCGTTCTGCTGCCCATCTCAATCACGGAAACATCGTCCATGTCAACGACGTGGGAGAGCATCAGGGAATCTACTACTTCGTCATGGAGTACGTCGACGGCAAGAACTTGAAGGACATCTTGAAAGCAACCGAGCCGTTCGAGGTGTCAAGGGCCACCACAATCACTATTCAGGTGTGCCATGCGCTCCGTCACGCTCACAGTCGTGGAGTCATTCACCGCGACATCAAGCCCGAGAACATCATGATCACACAGGAAGGGAGCGTAAAACTTGCCGACCTGGGCCTCGCCAAGAGGATGGCTTCGGATGCGGCTGTTGGCTTGACGCACGCGGGGTCCATTCTGGGTACGCCGTACTACATGGCCCCCGAGCAGGCGAAAGACTTTAGCCGAGTCGACCATCGTTCTGATATCTATTCGCTGGGCGTCACGCTTTACAAGATGCTCACGGGAAAAGTCCCCTATGAGGGCCGCACTCCGATCGAGATCATGATCAAGGCCATTGACGGTCGCAAGACTCCTGTCCGGGAGCTGCGAAATGAGGTCTCGCCAGAGCTCGAAGAGATTGTCGACAAGATGATGCATCGGCTTCCCGAGAAGCGATATCAAGACATCGAATCGTGCCTGGAGGATTTGAATCGCGTTGCGGTGGTCGTGGCCGTATGAGATTCAAGTTGAACCCAGGAGCGATGCGAACGTAGCATCCCAGTTTTCGGGATCAGGACACCTCGATTCATCCATGACCCTTGACGGAGAGAGCGCCTTTCTTTTCCAGGAGACTCACCTGGCGGGACCTCTGGAGGAACTACGTTCCACAGTGGAGAAGAAGACCCGTATGCACTTGAGCCTCGGAGAAACCGCGGCAGCCGCTCGACTGGACCTCGCTTATCAGATCGCCCGGCAGGCTCTTGAGTCTGCGCTTGTGACGCCGCAGCTGGCGTTGCGTGCGCCTTCCGCCGAGGGCATCGAGTCGAGCCTGGGAGTCCCGAATCCATCCTCCTGCGAGCCTGAGCGACCCGAGGCCTTGCTCGGGCAAGACCCGTCTCCCGCTGGCTCGAGCGGGGAAGTCCTCCCCCCGGGATCCAACGGCGGTAGGCCCGCCGCTTCGCGTGCTTCCGAGGCGGAAGAGAGAACTTAGAACCATGCTCATTCGTGCCATTCGGGCCGAGAACTTCATGAGGTTCGATCGGCTTGAGATCTCGAACATTCCGCGACGTGGGCTCATCGGTATCGAGGGCCCCAACGAGTCTGGCAAGAGCACGATTGGAGAAATTCTCCTCTTCGTATTCTTCGGGAAGACCCGCAGCTCCTCGGATGCTTCGCTTTCAAGCCTCATCCGTTGGGGGACCGACTCCATGACCGCAGAGGTGGAGTTCACGCTCTCGCCTGCTTCCGATTCTGACCGAAGTTGCTGCGCACTTCTGGCCCCACAGGACTTCCTGATCTTTCGCCAGATTGACAAGTACGGCACGAACTACGTGAAGGTCCTGGAGCTTCCGGAGCGCAAGGAGATGGCCAGCGGCTGCCGTCAAGTTGCTGATTTCGTCGCCAGCCGCGTAAAGTTTGATTTTGGAGAGCTCCAAAACTCATTCTTTCACGACCAGCACTCCGGGCGCAGGACTCCGGGGTCGAACACGGCTTTTTTCGAGGTGGCGGCAGGACTCAAGCACCTTCGTGCGGCGGTCGAACAGTTGCGACGTGAAAGGGAGCCCAAGGATCGGCAGTTCGTGTACTTCCAAAAGGAGATTGCGCGCAACCTGGTCCAGGCCGAGAAGCTCGAGAAGGTTGCGCTGAAGATCCCCGACGTCTCTCAAAAACTGACGAAGGTAATGGATTCGCTGCAGGACAAGTCCCGACGCACCAGTGAGCTCAAAAGGCGTGCAGACCTCTTTCGATCCGACGCAGGTCAGATGGAATACCGAGCCAAGCGGGTGGAACAACTGAGAGATCTGCCTCTTGAGTCCTTCCAGCAGGAGGTTGAGAAGCTGGCATCACAGGGGCCGCCGGCCAGCCTGCGGGACTCACGCTCGTTGGAAGAGGACACGCTGCGGTCAATGTTGAATGCATCGCAGAGCGCAGGCGAACGCCTCAAGGCCCTGGCTCTCGACTGGGGTGCGTTTGTCACCAAAGTTCGGCTCGAGGCCGATCGTATCTGCGCCATCCTCAGACCCGATAACCCGCAAGGACTTGATGCCAGGCTAGGCGCCCTGCGCTCCAGCCTTCGCGTGGAGGAAGGCCGCAGGGCTCGAAAAATGGCGCTCGTGGCCCTGAGCCTGTTCACTGCTGCCGGCCTGAGTGCTCTGGCGGCTCTCTCGCATGCGGGAAAGATCTTCGCACCCGAAGTCTGGCCTGAGGGCTGGAAACTGACATTCCCTATCCAGCTCGCAGGCGCCGCCGTCTTGTTTTTCCTGGCTGCTGGGGTGGCGTTCTTCGCTCGGGGAAAATCGCAGGGGCGAATTCATGGCTTGCGGCAACTGGAGAACACTATCAAGGCAGAGGCGGAAGCTTTGCAAGCTACTCAAAGGGGAGCTGCGCCGTGGCTGGCAGCAGTGCTTCTGAGGGATCTGCCTCTTTCCCTCGCGGGGACGTCCGCCTCGGGCCTGGACCCACTGGCGAAGGACTCGCAGGACTTCCAGGCCCGACATTCAGCCCTGCTGTCGACCGAGGGGGAATCCGCGCTGGATCGCCAACTCCAGGCTTTCGCGAAGAACGAACGTGACTTGCGAGCTCGGTTCATGGGTGAGGCGCAAAAGCTTGAAAAAGTTTTGCAGGAGGAGGACGCTGCCACGAAGAAGCTGCTCCTCGACAAGGAGCGGACAGAAGGCGAGCTTCGGGAATGCCAATCGCAAGCGGGAAAGCGTGATCTGCTCCTCGCAAGGAACAAGGAGCTCGATGAAAAATCGGCCCTGGCCCGGGAGGAAATCGATCTGCAGCTGCTTGCGGGCCGACTTCTCGAGGAGACGATCGGCTCGATCGGCACCAGGATCGGGCCGGCCCTGACTCGATTCACAAAGAGCATCCTTCCCGCTTTGACCTCCGGCCGGTACCGCGAGGTCCGGGTAGACAACGGTCTCGAGGTGAAGGTCTTTTCCAGCGAAAAGAGTGATTTTCTGGCTCTCCACGAGTTGAGCGGGGGTACGTCGGAGGCCCTGTCGCTGGCTCTTCGACTTGCAGTCTCGCATGCATTTACGAGCGCACGCACGGGACAATCGCAGTTCGTCTTCCTTGATGAGCCGTTCAAGATGATGGACGCGACGCGCGCCATGGAGACCTTGCGGCTGCTGCCGAGGTTAAGCCCCAGCCTGGAGCAGTTCTTTGTGGCCCAGCCGGCCTTCCAGCCCGAGGCAAGGAGCCTTTTTGACTTCATGATCCACACGTCCCACGACGGGGCTCGTCTGGAAGCCCACGGCGACATTGGCCTGGCACCGGGGACCACTCACGAAGCCGATTCGAGGCTTCGAGCTCATGGGGAAGGGCGTGATCCGGTGGAATACGCCGCTCGGACATGAGCGGTGAAATTGCCGAGCTCGTCGTCATCACGGGCCCAACGGCCAGCGGGAAGGGGAGCCTCGCGTTTGAGTTGAGCTTGAGGCTCTCGAGAGAAATTATTTCGCTCGACTCCATGAAGGTTTACCGGGAGATGGATGTTGGCACGGCCAAGCCGTCCCCCGAACGCCGCTCGAGGGTCCAATATCACTTGCTTGACATCCTCGACCCCAACGAGGAGTTCAGCACCGGGGAGTACCTGCCTCTGCTCGAGAGCACGATCGCCGATTGTCAGAAGCGGGGCCAGAATCCCATCATTGCCGGAGGAACGGCCCTTTATTTGAAAGGCTATCTGGACGGATTTCAAAAGGGCCCGGAGGCCGATTGGGGTGTCCGGAACCGCCTCCGTGAGGAGGCTCTGCAACTTGGGCCCGAGGCGCTCCACGAGCGGCTGCGAGGCCACGATCCCCAGGCAGCCTCAAAGATCCATCCCAGGGACTCGCGGCGGATCGTACGCGCGCTGGAGGTGGTGGAGAAGACGGGGCGACCCATCAGCGAGGAGTGGGCGTGGAAGGCCCACCCCGTGCCTCCCCGGCACGTCCGGATCTTCGGCCTCGAGTGGCCCCGGGAGGAGCTTTATGCCCGGATCAACCTTCGCGTGGAAAGAATGGTGGAAGCGGGCCTCTTCGAGGAGGCCGTGCGCTTGCGCCAGAGAATCCCTCCCCTGAGTCGCACTGCGGCGCAGGCAATTGGTTTGAAAGAAGTTTGGCAAGGGGCGGATCTGGCCCGCTCAAGAAAAGAGGTCGTGGAGCGCATTCAACAAGGCACCCGGCGGTTTGCGAAAAGCCAACTGACGTGGTTCCGCAAGATGCCGATCGAATGGATCCCGACCACGGGGACTGCGCGTGTGGAAGACCTTGCAGATGAGGTCCTCCGTAGGCTGACTCGCGACAGTCCTCAAGTTTGTTGCTGAAAGCTCTTGATGAGCACTTGCCACCTCTCAAGCGCAGCTCAAGATCACTCGTAAGGACCACGCCCGTAAGCGTCCTCGGTGTCCTGGTCGTAGTCCACGCCAAAGATCACGTCCTGGACATCGGCATAGAACCAGCCCATTTCCTTGGCGAGGCGGGGGCCGTTCTCGCATTTTAGCTCCGGAGGCGAGCGACCCGTGCCGTCGTATCGAGGCGGCGAAACACAACCACTCACAAACGCCAGTGCGCACATTGCCGAGGCAAACACGAGGCGAAACGACATATGAACCTCCCGATGGATCCCTCTTAAGATTCCTGCCCGGGAAACTTCCCGGGCTCATGGGGCGATGCTCAATGCCAGCGGCGAAGAGAAAGCCCCCGAAGAATACCATCGTCCCGTTGAGGGTCCACTCAACAGCTCTCCGGGAAGGTTACGGGAAGCCCCGGGATCGATGATCAATAATCGGTTTCAAGTGGATACTCAGGAATATCGAGAAGTATGCGCTCCATATCCAGCTGGAAACGATGGAAACCATGAACGAAGCTCATGGCTTCGCGGGTCAAGTTCTCACCGTAAGTTTCGCCTGTATGGGCTTCGAGTCCATAAATTATCCGGTCCACATCCTGGTGCAAGTGATCGAACGGGATGGGATTCAGGGGATTGGGATAGTGGAAGCCATCGAGGGTTGTGAGCGCCACCCGCTTGAGATGGGCCTGACCCCAAAGAACAGGTTTCTTCGTTGCGCAGCCGGCTGAGATCGCCCCAATCGAGGCCGCGAGTCCCAAGGTTAGAACGATTTTTCGGAACATGCAAACCCTCCGGAATCGGTGAGACCTGGAAATGCTTCGACCCTCTCAAGAGACACCCGTGCGCTTTACGGTTCAGACTGCCGGGCTCAGCCGCAAAGCATGCACTACATTGTCCAAAAAGTGAGTTGAGCCTGGACTCTCGCCTGGTTCACCTTTCTTGCTTCATTGCCTCGGTCTGAATAGCCAACGCTGGGGGCGTGGGCCTTCTCCAAGGAGAAGTGGATTTTAGAGGTCCAGTTCCAATGAAGTCAACGGAGAAGGTCATGCACCCCTTGTTTCCAGGTGTCGTCCCCAGGTGTCCGGAAGGCAGGAAGGGCGCACAGCTGGACGGCCCTGAAGCGGCCTGACTGGCGGCCCGTCAGGATGGGCTGGGAGGGCAATCGCTACCCCGCGAGGGGCAACAATGGAGATCCCACGTGAGGCCATGGCGACTGTATTGCGATTCCTGCTCCGGGCGGCCAGGGAGGAGTTGATCGCTTGAGATGGCCCTCCAGATCGGCGCTTGATTATCAGTCGTAACACGAATTATCAGAACACGATACGACGCGGAAATCCTGTCCGAAAGCCCCCGCTCGAGCTTCTCGAGCGGGGGCACCTGCCAAAAAAACAGCACTTCTTCTGATAATCATAACCTTTTGCGGGGCAGCCAGTTTCTCCTCTCCTTCGACTCCGGCCTTGCGATGCTTCCCGGCTTCCCCCACCATGGGGGGGCTACAGGCGCTCTGACTTCGAGGACCTCGGGTAATGAAGCTCACGAACAAGACCAAGAAGATGAAGAAGAAATTTGACTCGGCCATTCAGGCACGAGCGCTCCTGCGGCTCGGAACTGAGACCTGGAGCCGACAAGCCATCCATATCCATCCCTCACTGAAGGATCGGATTGCCTCCTTGCGAGTCCGCGTTGAAGATCTCGCCTGGAAGTGCGATCCGGCCCTTCTTGGATTCAAGTCCACCCGCAAGATTCGTCCTTTGCGAGGGATGCTGGGCCAGCGCCAAGCATTGCGGGCTCTGCGCCTCGGGCTGACTGTCTCGAGCCCAGGGTACAACCTTTTCCTCTGTGGGTTAAACGGTACCGAATCCCTCCGCACGATCGAGGAATACGTGGGCTCCCTGCACCTTCCCGGCCAGCACGTTCCCGAGCGGTGCTATGTTCAGAACTTCGACGACCCGCAGCGACCCAAGCTGCTGAATCTGCCAGAAGGGGAAGGCGAAAAACTCCTCAAGGGCGTAACCCTCGTGCTCAAGCGCCTCCAGAAGGCGCTGCAAAAGAAGACTGAAAAGCAATGGCGATCGGTGGCCAAGCAGGTGTTGGAACGAGAGTTTCCCGGATTAATTGAGCTGTTCGAGTCGTCGGAAGCCCGCCAGTGGCTTGAAGCCTGGCGCCGGAACCTCCTGGATCAAATTCACAACGCCGTCATCGAGGATTTCGAGGTCAACCTCGTCAACTCAGGTACCCAACGTGTCGCCCCTGTCGTGGTCGAGAGAATCCCCAACACGAGCAATCTCTTCGGCTGGATTGGACGGCGACCGATTGGTGAGCAGGCCCCGGCCCCTCATTTCACAGAAATTCGGGGCGGATCCTTCCTCAAGGCGGACGGGGGATTCCTGATCCTGAACGCAGCGGACTTTTACTCGCTGCCGTCGTCCTGGAACATGCTGAAGAGCTGCCTCAAGTACGGCACCCTCCAGATCGAGGACACCGATCCGTCCAATCCATCTCGCATGGGTGGCCTAAAACCGGAGCCGATCTCCCTCAACGTCAAGGTGATTCTCCTCGGGGATTTCGAGCTCTATGACGAGCTCTTCGAGGCGGATCCGGACTTCCGCGATATTTTCAAGGTACGAGTCGATTTCGACTCCGAGCAGACCTTGAGCTCGCTTGTCCTGCGCCGGGAGTACCCGGCCTTCGTCGCCAGGGTGTGCAAGGAAAATTCACTTCTTCCGCTTTCCGCTCCGGCGGTCGCACGGGTGATTGAGTTGGCCATGCGGAAGGCTGGCCGCAAGAAAAAGGTAACTCTCCAATCCTGGCTGATGGCCGATCTTCTCAGGGAGGCTGATTACTGGGCCCGTGACGCCCGGCGGCGTCTGATCACGGAGCAGGATGTCACGAAAGCCGAGCTCGAGAGCAATCAACGCCTTAACCTTGTCGAAACAAAGATTGCCGAGATGATCATGGAGGGCACCATCCTGATCTCGACCAGTGGGTCGCGAATCGGGCAGGTAAACGGCCTCGCAATCTACGACATGGGGGACTACCTCTTCGGAAAGCCAAGCCGCATCACCGCAGAAACCGCCTACGGCCAGGGGGGGATCATCAACATCGAGCGGGAGAGCGGGTTTAGCGGTCGCAGTCACGACAAGGGCGTCCAGATCCTGGGTGGATTCTTGCGATCGAGATTTGCTCAGCGTCGGCCCCTGAACCTGACCGCGAGCGTTTGCTTCGAGCAGTCCTACTCCGGAATTGATGGTGACAGTGCCTCTGCGTCGGAAATCTATGCGCTACTTTCAAGCCTGGCCAAGTTGCCGCTCCGTCAGGATATCGCCGTCACTGGCTCCATGAATCAAAAGGGAGACATTCAACCCATCGGGGGCGTGAACGAGAAGATCGAGGGGTTCTTTGATTGCGTCCGCGCTGGCCACCCGACGGGTAAGGAAGGCGTCATCATTCCGCGCAAGAACGTCAATGAGCTCATGCTCAGGGATGACGTCGTTCGAGCGGTGAAACGTGGAAAGTTTCACATCTACGCAATCAATACCGTGGAGGAAGGCTTCGAGATCCTCACCGGCCTGCCTGCAGGCCGACGTCGCAAGGACGGGACCTACACTCCTCACAGTGCCTTTGCCCTCGTGGACAGCCGTCTGGAGGAGATCACCAATGGTTTGAGGCAGTTTCAGGCCGGCGAGGAGGATGGTGGAGGACCCTGATGGGGCATTCCTGCCTCGCGTCCGGGCGTAACGTCAAGGGCCCACGCGACCGCCATGGAAATGGTCCCAACCACGCTTTACGACCTTGCGAATCTTGCCCCGCGAGTCGACAAGTCTCAAACCCCGGCGGGCAACGATTCGGCCAATTTTGGTGATCCGCAGCTTGAGCCTTCGCGACAGCTCTCCGACCTTCTGCTCCAGGTGCGCGCCGGGTTTCGTCGTGAAACAGAGCTCGTAGTCCTCACCACCCTCCAGCGCTGTGCCAACCCCCGTTTCACCAAGGGCCCTGGCCACTCGGTCGAAGGACTCTTCGCCGGACAACGGCTCCTCCCAGACCTCGGCGCCGAGCGAATGGCCCGACGCCGTGGTGCTTTCCTCAAGAATGTGGGCCAGGTCCGAGCCGAGCCCGTCCGAAAGGTCGATCATGGCCGTGGGTAGCAGTGCCTTCGAGATCGCCTGCGACTCCTTGAGCCGTGCTCGCGGAGAAACAAATGCGGCGATGGCCCGCTTCAGAAGGACGCGATCGGCGACAGTAAGGCCCGAGTGGGTCCGGGCACTGCCGAGCGCGAGGGTGCGTAAACCCAGACGGGCAAGCCCGGGGTGGCCTGTCACCCAGATGTCGTCGCCCGCGCGAGCACCGCTCCTTCGCACCAGTTCGCTGGCGCGTCCCTCGCCGACCGCGGTGACAGCGATGGAGAGTGGACCCGAGCTCAAATTCCCACCGATGATGCGGATCCCGTAACTCCTGGCAGAGCGGTGAAGTCCTCCGTGGAGCTGTCGAAACTGAGCATCACTCGTCTCTGGCGAAAGCACGATCGAGACAAGGATCGCCGCCGGCCTTGCTGCCATTGCGGCCAGATCGCTCACGCTACTGGTCACGGCCCGTTCACCGATCTCCCGCAGGGTTAACCAATCTCTACGGAAGTGCACACCCTCGACCTGCGCATCGACCGAAAGGACGACGCTCAGGCCTTTCCCTGGCGTCCATATTGCTGCGTCGTCCCCGATGGAAAGTGGAAAAGCCGGCGAGGCAGGCCTGGACTCGAGAGATCGGATCCAGCGGATCCACTGGAACTCACGTCCTCCACCTCCTTTCCTTTTGACAGGCATGGGGCGAAGAGCTAACCATCTGGGCCTTGAGTATCAAGGGAAAAGGTCCTTGAGCCTCATGGCTCGGTGGAAAGGAGCGTTTCTGCGCACAATCGCGTTCATTAACCAAAAGGGTGGTGTCGGCAAGACCACGTGCACGGTCAATGTGGGCGCCGCCCTGGCTGCGATGCAGAAGCGCGTGCTTCTCGTCGACATGGATGCGCAGGCCAACCTGAGCCTCCACCTCGGGGTCGAGGTGCACCGGCTCGAGAAGTCGATCTACACGGTGCTGACGAACCGATCGACTGCCCGAGAGGCCGTTTTTTTTGACCTCCGCAAGAACCTGAGCCTCTTGCCGGCCAACCTGGACCTTGCAGGCGCCGAGATTGAGCTTGTCAATCTGGTGGGGCGCGAAACCGTGCTCCGCACGACGCTGAGCCGTTTCCTGGCAGAGGAAGCGTTTGACTTCGTTCTCCTCGACTGCCCACCATCCCTGGGCCTTCTCTCCCTCAATGCCCTGCTGGCGGCCCAGGAGGTCTTCATCCCTCTGCAGACGGAGTTTTTCGCTCTTCAAGGGATGTCCCGGTTGATCGATGTCCTGGAGTTGATCCGCGGTCGGCTGGGGCATACCATCGAAATCACGGGGATTATTCCAACCCTCTACGACGGCCGCACCAACTTGAGCCGGGAGGTCGTGAGCGAGATCCAACGATTCTTCGGTGACAAGGTGTTCCGTTCCATTATTCATTCGAACGTGAAGCTAGCGGAATGCCCGAGCCATGGTAAAACCATCTTCGAGTATGCTCCGAGCTCCAGAGGCGCCCAGGATTTTGAACGGCTGGCGAGAGAAATCCTGCGCCGGGAAGGGGCCGTGCCCGACCTCGAGCCCGCCTTGCCGGAACCCCGAGACAGCATCGACGAGGTGCCCCGTAGGGACGTTGCGTCCGATTCGTCAGCTGCCTCTGGTGGCCCCGATCGCCTGCCTGTGGTTCCTGCTCCTGGCCCTCTGTCCTGAAGCGTTCGCGGACGACTCGTTTCTACATCACCGCGACGAGGCGGTCCGGCATTACCAGGCGCACAAATATTTCCAGGCGATCCAGTCTCTCGAGAAGGCCCTCGGCAGGGCGACACCCCGGGAGAAGGCCGAGGCTCAAACCTTCCTGGCCCGTTGCCGGAGTGCCTTGGGCGTGGAACTTTTCAACTCGGGCGAGAACCGAGGGGCCGAGGAGGCTTTCAGGGCGGCGCTTTTGCACGCCGAGGACTCCTACGCGCGCTTCGGTCTGGGCTTTCTGCATTTTGTTCGGCTCGAGGACGAGGAAGCACTGGGTCACCTTTGGGAGGCTGTGCGGCTTGAGCCAGCGCTTTCGAAGACGCAAAAGCTACTGGGACTCCTCGAGTACCGTCAGGGCCGGGTGAATACAGCGCTTGGCTTCGTGAGGGAGGCTTGCCGTCTCGACCCGGCGGATTCCGAGGCCAGAGTCCTGCGGACCCGCTGGGAGCTGGAATCGCAGTGGACCGGACTATTCAAGGAAAGGGCGGCGGGCGGGTTCTTTTTGCGCGTGGATCCAGCTCTCGGCCTCCAGCGGGCGAACGAGGTGGAGCGGGAGCTCGAGCGGGCGCGTCGGGACATGGTGGAAGCCTTCTGCCTCGACGAAACCGGCAGGAGGGGGAAGGCGCGGGATCTGCAGCGAATTACCGTCGTCCTCTTTTCTCCGGAACGCTTCCACAGGGCAACGGGCAGCTTTCACTGGGTCGGCGGGCTCTACGACGGGCAAGTAAAATTTCCCGTGCGGCCAGACCGCGGTGATGCCGCAGCGCAGCGAGAGCTGGTCTCTACCATTCGTCACGAGATGGCTCACTGGGCAATTCGGGAGATCGGTCCCGAATGCCCCAACTGGTTGAATGAGGGGCTGGCTCAGTACTTCGAGAGCGCGGAGCCCCGGTCCCGAGCCCGGGAAAAACTGCGGGCAAGCCAGGCCGCCCGGATCGCTTTCAAGGACATGCCCGCAAGACTCTGGGAGATCGACAACGAGGAGGTTGCCCAGATGACCTACCTCGAAGGGCTTGGCTTTGTTGAGTTCCTCGCGGAGCGCTACAAGCCGTTTCGGCTCACCCTTTTACTGAAGGCTCTGTCGTCCGAGGGCTCACTGCGGCGTGCCTTCGCGGTAACTTATGGAACTGGCCTCGAAGAGCTCGAAAGGAACTGGTGGAAGTCCCTCGAAGACGGTCCAAGGTAAACGTGAAGTGGCGTTCCACCTTCTGGTCCTCCCATTGCGGGCCCAGCAGGCTACGTCGAAGCGACCGCGGGTTTTCGCGGTGGGACTTTCTTGTAGCCGAGGTCCTTGAAGATCTTCAGTACCTCGGTCCAGGACAGGAAGGTCTTTCCCGACTTGGCCTTGTATTTCTCGATCGCCTTGATGAACTGAAGCTCTTCTGTGGAGCAAGAATCAAACACTCGACACCTCCAGCGTTGGCCAGCTATTGCCAGACCACGATTTTCCTCATGCGACTCTTCCGTTCCACCAATGGCTTTCCATTCAGCGGGCGGTCCAAACCTACCTTGAGGATATCGACGTGCTGAGCCAGGATCTGAACGCGTGAAAAAGCCTGGGCTATTCCTGTTCAGGACAATCGGCCCACGGCAAGTGGCGCGAACACGAGCGACATGCCCTTGCGAACTCTTGTGATAGCAAACATTTACGGCTTCACGGGAGGATTTCCTGCTTGCGCGTTCGGACTCGATGAGCTATCTTCCTAGCAGACCTAACTAATAGTAGGGTAACAGCATAGGAATCCGCGGAAGGGAATAGAGCCTTTTCGGTGGGTTTCAGAGTTCTTTGGGAGTAGGCCCCACAGGAGGCTGGAATGAACACGGTCACGAAGCGCGAGTTGGTCCAGCGTATCGCAGAAAAAACGGGCGTCCAGCAGATCAGCGCCAAGGACGTCATCCAGAGATTTCTCGACGAGATCATCAGCGAGCTCGCAAAGGGAAACCGACTCGAATTCCGTGACTTCGGAGTTTTCGAGCCGAAGAGCAAGGCGCATCGGGTGGCTCGGAATCCGAGGACAGGTGACAAGGTGGAAGTGCCGCAGAAGACTACGGTCAAGTTCAAGGTCGGCCGCCTCATGAAGAAGAAAATTCAGAAAGAGGACGTTACTGCTGAAGACCTGGACGACGATGACGAGGACGCTCCCAAGGACGGCAAGGTGGTGCATGGGACCGCGAATGACCAGTGAAAGCACGAAGCCCTGCTCACTTTCAGCAGATTTCTGACGCGAACTGGTGGACTTCGCGGTGCTGAATATCAGCCCTTCGACTTCTCAAACTGAACGAAGAACGGAGACGCGCCCCGAGCGCGTCTTTTTCTTTTTTTGCTTTGAGGCCCGTGCGGCAGTTAGAATCGCCGTTGAGAGCTCAAGAGGCGCGTATGGCGCAGTCGAGACCCGCATTCACTTGTGGCATCGGCTACCCGAGGAAGCGTGGTCGACTCTAGAGATCAGCCCGTGGAAGATGGGAGATTCGAATGGAGAGCATGATTTACACAGGTCTTCGGTGGGGGGCCGCTCTGTCGATCGCGGCGAACCTGCTGAGCTGTTACAACCTTCCCGAACCACGTGTCTCGGAGAAGTCGGTTCTTGACGCAGCGGTGGAAGTCATTCAAACGCGGTACCCCAATTCCTCGCCCTCGGTCCAGAACGGGTTTGTTCTGGCTGTGACGCCGTTGGCTCTCGAGGGACTGACCAAGACACGCAGGCAGATTTCCGTCGACATCCGCAGGACTTACGCCGGCAACTACGAGCCCGTGGTCCGCGTAAGGCACGTAGCGGAACTGGGTACCACGGTCCTGCGTGCGGATCCCGAGACGGACGACCTTGGGGCTGCCGCTCCTCTGGCCGACAGAAACGAGTGGCGCACGCTCGGGAGTCTCCCCACCGAGGAGGTCGAGCTGACGAATGCCATTCTGGCAAAGATTCAGCCCAGGGGAATGTGACTTCATGGGAGAGCCAGCTCCCCTTCACCCGGGCAGCCAAGGGCAATTCACACAATGTTTGGGCCCATAGCTCAGTTGGTGAGAGCAGGGGACTCATAATCTCCGGGTCGCAGGTGCGAGTCCTGCTGGGCCCACCACTTAAAATCCAGGGTTTTCGCAACAGGACGAGACCCTGGATTTTTTGGGATTGTGACAGCTCTGCAACAGATCGCGCTGGATGAGCTGACGCCCAAGAAATCGCCTCACCGGAGGTGAATGCCGGCTCTGTTTGAGCCGGGGACCCCTCCGGCTTTCCAACATCCTCCGGCACTTTCTGTACGTCGACGCATACGACGGCACGCGCCGGATCAATGTGGTGACCGACAACTCGCTGTCTTGCTTCGGCAATGGGCCTCTTCGGTCCCGATTGTGAGCTTGCGCATCCCGTGCTCATGCGATTAACCTTTATTGCTTCTCCAGCCACTGGGCTGGTGGAACAGGAGTCAGGTTTGTGCGCACGGGAGGGAAGAATGCGTCAGGGTACTGGAGCAGGAAGAAATACGATGGGACGATTTGCGAGCGCGGTCGTGGTGTGTCTGGCAGCTCGGGGTGCCTCTGCCGGCGCGGACGTTCGTTTTGTGCGGGGGGATTCCAACGCCGACGGAGCGGTCAACATTTCAGATCCCGTCAGCACGCTGGGTTTCCTCTTCCTGGGGAACCCCTCGGCTCTCCAGTGCAAGGACGCGGCGGACTCGAACGACGACGCGAAGCTCAACATCTCCGACGCCGTCCACACGCTTGGGTTCCTCTTCCTCGGTACGCCCGCCCCGCCTGCACCCTTTGGCTCCTCGCCCACAGACTGCGGCGTGGACCCGACCGGCGCGGATATCTTGGCTGCGATAGGTTCTCGCCTTGCCCTGTTCTAACATGCACGGCGGTGGAAGGGTTCGCGTTCATCGGCCTCAACGCGCAAGGGTACCCCGAGTACCGGCACGTCGGCACCGCGGAATTCATCGGGACGGATTTGGTCTTCGTGCTCCTGCGAGGGGCAGACGGCGGCGAGGTCCGCTTCCAGATGGGGAGCCCCGACACGGAGTGTTCTCGCGGAGGCGAGGAAGGCCCTGTCCACGAGGTGCGGCTGAGCCCCTACCTCATCGCCAAGCACGAGTGCACGCAGGCCGCGTGGGAGGCGGTGATGGGCTCGAA
>SXIK01000018.1 GCA_005772855.1 Planctomycetia bacterium
GCGCCTGGCGACGCTCTCCGGTGGGGTGGCCGTGATCCGGGTGGGCGCCCCCTCGGAGGCGGAGATGAAGAGCAAGAAGGAGGCCCTCGACGACGCCATCAGCGCCACCAAGGCCGCTGTGGCCGAGGGGATCGTACCCGGCGGCGGGCTCGCACTCCTGCTCGCGATCGAGGCTGTCGAGCGAGAGGAAGCGAAGTGCGAGGGGGACGAGAGGACAGGCCTTCAAATCCTGAAGCGGGCGCTGGAAGCGCCCACGCGCCAGATCGCCGAGAACTCCGCGGCCGACGGCGGGGTTGTGGTGAACCAGATGCGCCAGAGCACGGGTAACATGGGCTTCGATGCCGCGCGCAAGGAGTACGTCGACTTGATCGAGGCCGGGATCGTCGACCCCACCAAGGTGGTCCGTATCGCCATCGAGAACGCCGTCTCGGTGGCAAGCCTGCTTCTCATGACCGAGGCAACGTTGACCGAGGAGCCGGAGGAGAAAGTCGCTTCGAAGATGGGCCGCGGGGAGGGAGACCTGGACTGATCGACACCCTGCTCCCATTCGAGCTCGGAGCCGGATTGGAATGCGGGTTTCGCGTGTGATTCAACTCGAGGTGGCCGGATGAAGCTCGACGACGTTCAGGACTACGAAGGTTGAGTCCTTTGAGCCGGAAGACCCCGCCGAGCGCAAGGATTGGGCTCTGGCCACGTGTCGCCTCGGGCTCTAACCCACAGACAAATCAAGAGCCCACTGGCTCGGAGGAACGTAAGTGCTCAAGGACATACCCTTCGTGCTCGCCAGGCTGAAATGGATGCGAGAGGAGCAGATTTGGCCCAACGGATTGCGCTACCTCTGGACGGATGCTTTTGGAGTCGTCCTCCTCGTTTCGCTTTACAAGGAGCTTGGAGACCAGAACTACCTGGCCGAAGCCGAGTGGGTTGTGTCGGAAGTGGACCGAGTGCTGGGCAGGAGCCGCGGGATTCGGATTGGCCAGGAGGCCGACCGGGATGGTCAGTATTTCCACTATCTCGCCCAGTGGGTTTTTGCGCTGACTTGCCTGGGAAATTTGAAGCCCGGATTCAGACAACGGGCCATCGATCCTCACGACCACGCTGCGCGAGGTGCCGGACCACGAGTCATCCTTGGCGAAATATTCGCCCTTGAAGTGGTCGAACTCCTCCGAGAGCTTCTCGAGGTGCCTCTGGAGATCCTTCATGGCCTTCCTGCGACCGGGCTCGAAGGGATAGAGCTCGTGCAAGCCCTTGCTCCTCGACCCTACAGGACGCCGCTCGGATAGAACGGTCTCGACTGTCTTCCTGACGCCGTTGTGGAAAAGCTCCACTTGAGCTTCTCACCGGCCTTCTTCTTCGAGAGGAAGCGGACGAAGTCGGCTCCCCTCTTCAACTGGTAGTTATCGACGGCGACGACCACGTCGTGGATCTCGATACCGGCCTTGTGGGCTGGCCAGTCCTTCACTACATCCTCCACCACGACCCCGAGGCCCCAAGTGGTTCGCCAAGACCTCCGGGACCTCGCCGTACCCGATACCGAGGTACCCGCGGCCATTCCCTGATTTCAAGGGTTCGCTCGCTGGCTCTTATTCCCCCTCGGGCTGTAGCACAGGCGAAGCTTGAGCGGAACCAAGGGGGACCTTCAGCTCCTTCGTCTCGCCGCCGCGGCGGCTGGAAAGTAGCAACTCCTCCCCGGGCTGCATCTCGCGGATCTTCTTCCGGAGGGCGCCGAGGCCCTTGAGACTCTCGCCAGCCACGGACATCACAACATCGTGTTTCTTCAGGCCTGCCCTTGCCGCCGGGCTCTCCGGCGACACCTCCGCGATCATGGCGCCTTCCGTGTTGCCGAGATGCGCCGCGAGATCCTCCGGGATGGGCACAAGTTGGACCCCAAGAAAAGCGGTCTCTTCAGCGGCATGTACGCCGCCGAGCCAGCTGAGAAGAGAGCTCCCCACGATGGCCATGGCGTTCAATTTGGGATGCACGGCTGATCTCCTTTTCCATGCTGCTGCCTTCAAACTCACCGTCTCGGCGCCAGCAGGTAGCGCCTCGGCCGGAACAAGAAAATCCGGCGCCCAAGCAATCAGCCGCGCTGTTGGGGCGTGGTGGATCGACTGAAAGATATTCCCGAGCGCCGGATGTGAAGAGAATTTCGCAGGGTTACTTCGCCTTCACTGCAATCTTCTTCGGCAGCGCCTCGACGCTCTTGGGAAGGGTTATGGAGAGGACTCCGTCCTTCGTCTCGGCCTCGATCTTGTCGGCCTTGACGGCGACGGGGAGAGTTACCGAGCGGCTGAATGTGCCGTGGCTCCGCTCGACGCGGTGCCAGGTCTTGCCCTTCTCCTCCTTCTCATGGTGCTTCTCGCCCTTCAGGGTCAGTGTATTGCCGGTCATCGAGATGTCGATCTCCTTGGGATCGATGCCGGGCACCTCCACCTTGACGACGAAGGACTCCGGCGTCTCGGCCAGGTCCAGAGCAGGACCCCACGCGCTGGTCACGTCGACGGGACCAAAGAAGTCCTCATCGGAAGCCCCGAAGTCCCTCAGGAGCCGATTCACCTGTTTCCGCAGCGCCGTAATGCCATTACCTTCTCTCTTCCAGGGGATGAGATCCATGACTTGCACTCCTTTGCAAAAAGCCTGTTGGAACCAGCACCCAATCTAACTGCACCGGAACGGCTTACGCACATTGCGTACCAGGAGCTTGCGAGTAGAGCGATGGGTGTCCGCGACCGCGCCGGCCCCAAGGACGGCGTGAAGATGCGGCCTCGAGCCGGGACAAGTAGTGCGGATTTTGCAGAGGTGATGGAGGATTTTTCCCGGGCGAGACCGGACGCGAAGGCAAAGTCGCCGCGTCCCAGGAGCCTTCCTGTCGTGGACAGGCGTTTGCATCCGAAAGGATGGAATTTCGTGAGAGTGCGTTGCACGGTCGGGTTTCCGGGAACGTTTTTTGAAGGAGCCGAAAGCATGAATGTTCAGCAGCTAATGGCAACAAAGGTCAAGACTTGCAGCCTGGCGGACACGCTCAACAGGGCCGCGGAGTTGATGTGGGATGGCGATTGCGGCTGCGTGCCGGTCGTCGACGGGGAGTCTCACGTCATGGGGATTCTCACAGACAGGGACATCTGCATGGCGGCGTACACACAGGGAAAAGCGCTGTGGGAGCTCCCCGTGGAGCTTGCCATGAACAAGAAAGTCTGGGCGATCCGCCCGGAGGAGACGATTTCTGCCGCGGAGAAACTCCTGGCGGAGAAGAAAGTCCACCGGCTACCCGTCGTCGACCAAGCGGGGCACTTGGTGGGAATTCTCTCTCTCAGTGACATCGCTCGGCAGGCTGCCTGTGACCGAGGTGCGAAGCGGAAAACCATCACCGACACCGAGGTCGGCGAGACCGTGGCCGCGATCTGCGAGCCGCGGGCGGCTATCAAGCCTCGGATGGTGCCGGAACAGCCGTCGAAGGCGGTGGCCTGAGCGCTGCGAGCCTCGTTCCCCGGACCGTGAGATTGAGGCTGGTCAATTGCATTGCCTCTCCGGACGCAAGCACCGAGCCGCGAGCGCCGCTCCAGGAATGCAGGGTAAAAGGGCAGAATCGACGTCCTGTGCCAAGAATCCGTTGATACCGTTCAAGCCCGGGCGAAGTATTCACGGAACACACAAGCTTTGAATGACCTGAGCTAGGCTTCAGAGGCCGATAGAAACCAAGGAGTGGTGATCATGGACGTAGTTCCTGAGGTGTTCGGAGAGTTGGGTTCGCAGCCATCTGGTCCAGGTCGTGAGCCGTTACGGGTGATTGTCGAGAAGACTGCCCCCGTGGTGATCAAGGCCGAGGTCGCCCCGGATCGAAAGCTGTGCTCCGTCCTGCTGGTGAGCGGCAAGGAAGACCCGGAGTGGACCCACGCGTTCGAGGCTCTTCTCGAGTCGATGGGGGCCGAGGTTTGACGACCCGAGTCCAGCCCAGGGATCGGTTTCCTGCTGAAGGACTTCTCACCCGAAGCGGCGTTCTTCTCCCCGGCGCCTTCCTCTTACGATGCCTCCTGTCTTTCTCACCTGTTCGAAGCACACGGATTTTCGAAAACCCGGCTCGCCGCGGTGAGCGACGTGCCGAGGCCGCAGTTGCGCTCCTGTGGTTTCTCAGCGTGTTTCGTGAAGCCCCTCAACTTCGATCGGCTCCGCGCTTTCCTACTGCACTCAAGCTTTTCCTGGAAAGCGTGACGGCGAGCCCTGACTGAAGGGGCCATCCTCGACAGCGGACATTCCAGTGCATCCTCCAACAAGGCGAATACCGCAGCAACCTTCAGTCCATGGGAAGCTGAACGGTTACGATCGCGCCACCCCCGCGAGGACACTCCACAGAGATCTCCCCGCCGTGAAGCTCGATCGCGCTCCTCGCGATCGGAAGACCGAGTCCGGTGCCGGTGCGCTTGGTGGTAAAGAAGGGCTCGAAGATCGTCTTTCGCAACCCTTCGGGTATACCGGGCCCTGTGTCCTTGAAGGAAACCTTGCAGCAGCCTTTCCGGCAGCACGCACCGTCGGTCTCGATCACGACTTCGAGCTTTCCCGAGCCCTCCATGGCCTGCGCTGCGTTGAGGCAGATGTTCAAGAATACGGACTTGAGCATTTCAATGTCGCAGGGGACCACAACGTCCGATTTCGAAAGGGTCAGCTCGACGCCCTTCATGAGAGGGCCTGCTGAGGCGAGCGCAAGAACGTCTTCCAGTAGCGCGTGGATCGGAACGGGAAAGCGCTCGGGCTTTCGCGCCCGCGCGAAGACGAGAATATCCTGGACCGTCGTGGCGAGCCCCGTGGCGCTCCTGATGCCCTCCTCGACGATCGTCTTTTCAATCGTGCCCGGGGGCAACCGTCGCGCGAGCATGTCCAGGGCGGCGATGATTCCCGCAAGCGGGTTCTTGACCTCGTGGGCGACGATCGCCGCCATTTCCCCGAGCTTCGGTAGGGACAAATGACCATGTTGTGAAAGCGGCCATCCTCGTCCCTGGCCTCGACGACTGGCATCCTTGTCGCCCTGGAGAGAAGCTCCGTGAGCGCGCTCTCATGCTTGGGGTCGAGATGCTGGATGACCACGTTGGCTATCCCGCAGTCGGGGGAAATATTCTGCACGAACGCGGTTATTGCCTCCAGTCCTCCTGCGGAAGCTCCGATGGCAACGACGGGAAAAGACCCGGAAGCCGGTGCCGAATCTTGGTCGGGCATGGATATGTGTTCCTTCCAAGCACACCCGAGAAGAAATGTGGACGCCCAGAAACCTCACTTTCTTCCGGCATGCCTTTTACTGCTATGCTCTCCAAAGCATGAGGCTTGTCAGGTTGCGAAGATCTTGGTTGTTGAGAATGATCGTCTTTATCACCTGGTCCTTGTCGAGGCGCTTCGGGAAGCAGGCTACGAGGTTCTTGGAGCCGTGGATGGCGGTGACGCCAGGAAATCCCTGAGCACGGAGATGGATCTGGCGCTCCTTGACGGTCAGTTGCCGGACATGAGCGGCCTGACACTGCTTGAGGAGTTCAAGGCAGCGCACCCGGCCTGTCCAGTCATTGTCGTGAAGCGCATCCGATCCCGAAGGACGAGGCAAGGGCAATGAGCCTCGGGGCTTTCCGCTACATGGATAAGCCCCGGCACTTGTGCGAGATACTCGCGGTTGTGCAGTTGGCCCTCAACACAGCGGGGACAGAGTTGCCGTGAGTCGGTCCGGGGCAACCTGAAACCCTCTCGCCGAGTACCGACCAGGCCGGCTCACCCGCGCCCGCCGACGGGCGCTTCGAGCGTTTGAGCCTGGTTGAGGCTCCTGTCGCTGAACGACATTGCTTTGCCAAAACTGCATCTCTTCGCTGCCGTATTGGCCCCTTATCCCGGTGGTCAACCTTCCTCCCTCTCGGGCCTGCGTCGGCCGAGTGCTGTTCGCGTAATCTTCCGCAAGCGGTGAAAATTCACCGGTATACCCCTCGCGGGGGAGGAAGACCTCCTCCGCAAACGTGACGGTGAGCCCTGACTGAAGGGGCCGTCCTTGACGTTTCGATTTCACATTGCGCGGACAAGATCATGAGCCGCAAGCGGGCTGCTCGCCGGGATCAGCCTTGCAGCAGAAGGCATAGTCAAGTGCCTCTCCATGGAGGCGCTGAGCCAGGCGCCAAGGACAGGGGGCCGGGAGCCATCGGTCCTGGTACGCCGTGTGCGGGAAAAAACTCGACTCGTTTGGAATTGTTGACCGGCTTTCTTCGGTTCGTGCGGAAGGCTGTAAATGGAGGTTCCCTTGTCGACCCATGCAACGTTTGACTCTGCGGCCGAGCGCCACCAAATGGTGGCCCTGCAAATCGCTGCCCGGGGAATCCGCGACCCACGCATACTCGAGGCTTTTCGTGCTGTGCCACGGGAAGCATTCTTGCCTGTAGACCTGGCAGAGTTCACCTACCAGGACACGCCACTGCCGATCGGCGACGGTCAGACCATTTCGCAGCCTTACATTGTCGCCCTGATGACCGAAGCGCTGCGACTCAAGCCTGGCGACCGAGTGCTCGAGGTCGGGACGGGATCGGGCTATGCCGCAGCGATCCTCAGCCGAGTCGCAACCCAGGTCTTCAGCGTCGAGCGCATCGAGGCGCTGGCCTATGTCGCCCGCCGCCGACTCGAACGGCTGGGTTTTTCCAATGTTCAGGTGCTCCATGGCGACGGCAGCGTGGGTTGGCTTGAACACGCGCCCTACGACGCCATCACAGTGGCGGCGGGAGGGCCGGACGTACCAGAGACGCTCCTCTCCCAGCTCGCGCCGGGAGGGCGGCTGGTCATGCCGGTCGGATCTACCCCTCGCAGGCAAAGCCTGGTGCGCGTCACTCGCAGAGGTTCAGATCAGTATGACCGCGAGGACCTCGAGGAAGTACGTTTCGTGCCTCTGATCGGCGTCGAGGGCTGGGGCGAGCCCGCGACAGAGCGTGTGCACGGCGCCAGGGCAACGCCGAGCCGACCTGCGGCGGTGACCAAGCTGATCCGCGAGGAAGCAGAGCCGATCGCCTCCATCGAGGGAGCGGAACTCGGTCCACTCCTTGACCGGATCGGCGAGGCACGCCTGGTACTGCTGGGGGAGGCCACGCACGGGACCTCCGAGTTCTACCGCATGCGCGCCCGTATCACGCAGGAGCTCATCGAGCGCCGAGGCTTCAACATCGTCGCGGTTGAGGCAGATTGGCCCGATGCTGCACGTGTGGACGCCTACGCCAGGAATTTGCCGTGCCCGCGCTCCGGTGCAAGGGCTTTCACCCGCTTCCCGACCTGGATGTGGCGCAACGAGGAAGTGAAGAATTTCGTCGAGTGGCTGCGAAAGCGAAATGCCGCTGTAAAGGATCCCGATCTACGCACCGGATTCCATGGACTGGACCTCTACAGCCTGCATGCCTCGATTCAGGCGGTCCTCGAGTACCTCGACCGACTCGACCCGGAAGCTGCGCGGATTGCGCGTCGTCGATACGGCTGCTTGACGCCGTGGGAGTCAGATCCCGCGGCCTATGGTCAGGCCGTGACCACGGGCAGCTACCGAAGCTGCGAGGAGCCGGTCGTCGCCATGCTCAAGGACCTGCTCGCGAAACGACTCGACTACATGTCAAGCGACGGTGAATGCTTCCACGACGCGGTGCAAAATGCCCGGTTGGTCGCCAGTGGCGAGGGGTACTATCGGAGCATGTTCTACGGATCGAAGCAGTCCTGGAATCTACGCGATCAGCACATGTTCGAGACCCTGGAAACGGTTCTTTCGTTCCGCGGTCCCCGGGCCAAGGCAGTCGTCTGGGAGCACAACTCTCACGTTGGAAACGCTGCGGCGACCGAGATGCGGGCCCGGGGGGAGCACAACGTTGGGCAGCTCGTCAGGGAACGCCACGGCAATGCCGCCTACCTCGTGGGATTCGGTACGGACCGCGGCACGGTGGCCGCGGCGTCGGAGTGGGGTGGGCCGATGGAGGTGAAGGACGTACGGCCTGCCCACGCGGATAGCTACGAGAAACTCTGTCACGACACAAAAACGGAAGCCTTCCTGCTCCACCTTCGGGAGCCGTCCAGGAAGGCCCTGCGCGATGAGCTGCTCTCTCCCCGTCTGGAGCGGGCGATTGGAGTCATCTACAGGCCGGAGACAGAGCTTCTCAGCCATTACTTCCAAGCCATTCTTCCCCTACAGTTCGACGAATACGTCTGGTTTGACGTCACCAGCTCGATTGCCCCGCTAGACTCTGAGTCAGGGCGAGGGATGCCAGACACCTATCCGTTCGGGCTGTGACAAGGTCCGCCTGGAGCATTTGTTTGTCATGACCCAGGATATGCCGAAAGTTCTCTTCGAATTCACTGCGCCTCTCTCTGCCAGGGACTGGCAGACGGTAAACGACGGAGTGATGGGCGGCGCATCTGAAGGTAGGTTCGAGATCACGGACAGGAAGACACTGGAGTTCATGGGCAACTTGTCTCTGGAGAATAGTGGCGGATTTGCCTCCGTGCGGAGCAAGGCCAAGAAGCTCGGTCTGGAAAAAGGTGATACGCTGGTCGCCAAAGTGAAAGGCGATGGGCGGGAGTATTCGCTGAACCTTTACCTCAACAAACCGCTGGTTGCCTTCGCTTATCGGGCCACAGTGCAAACGAAGAACGACGAGTGGATCGAGGTCAAAGTCCCGCTCGACAGGTTCGAGGCGACATCGTTTGGCCGGATCGTCAAAGATGCCGGTGCAGTGAAAACGGAAGAGATCAACGCAGTGGGCTTTATGCTGGGCGACAAGAAGGCAGGGCCGTTCAAGTTGGAGATCGAGTCGATCAAGGTGGAGCGGACGGGGAAGTGAAAAGTGACCCGGCAGGGCCTTCGAGCCTTACGGCCTACCAGACTGGCTCCATTTTCGACTGCCACTTCCACACGTGTTTATCTGCATGTTGGCATACTATGTCGAAGGGCACCTGCGTGAAAAGTTACGGCCCGTATTGTTCGCCGACGACGACCGCGAGTCGGCGGCTGCAAATCGCAAGTCGATTGTTGCACCAGCACAGCGTTCCGAGTCCGCCAAACGCAAAGACGCCACCCAACGCACTTCAGACGACTATCCCGTGCAGAGTTTCCACGACATCTTGCAAGACCTCGGCACGCTCTGCCGCAACCAAATTCGCATTCCTGAATTCGACTCAGAATTGGACAAGCTCACGTTGGCCACTCCGTACCAGCAACACGTCCTTGATCTCTTAGGAGTTACCCCGAACTAGAGATTTAGACCGCATGTTCCAGAATCCATGCATTTCAAATCTGCCTCCATTGCCCATTTGAGCCTGCAAAATGCAGGCTCAAATCGTAAATTACCTGCTGAAATCCGGTTCAAGTTCGGTCTAAATAGAAACCTTTCCTGAAGACATACCTTGGCGGCCGAAAGCTTCGTAGATTCCGTCCCATAACTTATGCCGAGCGATCAGGCAATTCACGGCTGTCTCTTCAGCAACTTTCCATAGGGACTCATCTGATCCGCAAAGCGACTGCACCAACCGAGTCGCCATTGGGCCATGCTCGTCCCCGTCCAAGCCGATATGCCGCTCAAGATAATACTGGAAATCTTTGAGTTGCCCGCCAGCCTCCACGTTGAGCCTGTCCACGATGCGCTGAAAAACATCTGGCAACAAATCTTCCCGACCATAGGTGAAGGCCGAGGCTATCGCACAGAGATTGCCGCTGTCGATGAGCGTGAACGTCGCTTGCACAAAATGACGAGCCGATGAGGGGACGGTCGGCGAAGTGAGTGCTGTCGGAAGCGGAACGCCTCGGCGAAGATCATTGAGGAATTCGTCAATGCCAGCGGTGTTAGCATTACATTGTTTCATAGAACGATGATAAAGCTCGAAATGGCTGGCGAACCCGCCTCGGCCATCGTCGTCGGATTCCTCGGCAAGCACGATCTCGTTGATGAAGCGGCACGCCTGCGGGGCAGCGGGGACCAACCAAGGCACTTCGACGCAGCAGAGTCGTCGTTGCAGTACCTTGAGCAAAGACATGAAATCCCACACAGCGAAGACGTGGTGTTCCATGAAAAGACGTAACGCATCCATGCGATCAATTTCGTCGTAGATGCGGTGGTTGAGCAAGGACTCCCTCAACGGATTCAGTCGTTCTTTAATTTTAGTTCCGTGGTTCAAGTCGTTTCTCTTTCCTGAATCGGGACAAATCGCCAACCCTCAAAGACCGTGGGTGGGTCAAGGCGTTTAATCTGAGTCAAACCGTAGGTAAATTGATTCCTTAACATCGAAATTCGTGGCGGCTTCGCAGATGTGGTGACAATTCTGGATCGGCATCATCCCCAAGACCGCCAAGGTAGATGATGCGCTGCACGCCCGCTCGTTTTGCGGCATCAGCGAAATTTTTCGCCGCCTGCCGCTCTTCCTTCTCAAAGTCGTGCGACCCCGACATGAGATACACGAGGTAATAGACAGTGTGAACGCCTTTCAACGCCTCATCCAGTGAGGGAGCGTCCAAAACATCGCCCCGAACGATTTCCGTGGATTCTTTGACCAGAGGCCGAAGTTTCTCAGGATTGCGTGCCAGACACCGCAAAACGACGGGCTGCGGTTCGAGCAAGGGGATCAGCCGACCACCGACATAACCGGCTGCCCCCGTCAACAGAACTGTCAATGCAGTCAGCACTTCGGACCTTTCCGACTCTGGTGGCGGCCTGGTTCTCGCTCAAACTCCCTGTTAGGACACGATTTTCCCTGCGGATAGTATCATAAAGGGTTGGTCTACCGTTTCTCTAACCGAGGAACATGCTTGGCGGAGAGTTGGATCAGGGATGGAAATGTTGTCTTTACGAAAACCGCCTGTCGAATCAGTTCGCCGCTTCTTGGCGGGGCAAACGGCTCACGATTCAGCTGACCGGCTGTGGGAGCGACCGCCACTATTCCTCCCGCTGGCTTCGACGTGGATCGAACCCGCATTGGATTGGGGTCGGGAGAGTCCGTTTTTCACTCCGCCAAGGCCGCTTTGCAGCGGTGGGAGCAGTTCCGGTTCGGCTGGGTGGAAGCATGGTCGCCGGAAATGCCTCTTGAACCGGGCCAAATCGTGGCGATCATGGGCTGGGCCGTGGGATTCTGGTGGCTCAATTCTTGCCGCATCATCTACAGAGTGGACGAGTCGTGACGGATCACCAAGTTCGGTTTCGCCTACGGAACTCTGCCTGGCCATGTCGAGAGCGGCGAGGAAAGGTTCTTGATCGAATGAGAGCGAGACACCGACAAGGTATGGTACGACATTCTGCCTTTTTTCACGGCCCAACCACTTCTTGACTCGCTTGAGCTATCCGCTGGTTCAACGCACTCAGAAACAGTTTGGCAGAGACTCGGCGGCATCCATGTTCCGAGCCGTCAATTCGGCGTCACCTCTTTTCTGAAATTTGTTAAAGTACCGGGTGAGGGCCAGTCTGGAATCACGAGGAACAGGTAATGGATACTTTTGAAAATGCAACGCCGCCGCAAGAGCAACCGGAGATGGTTTTGGCTCAATGCTGGGAGTGCGGGGAAAAGAAAATGTGCTACGAGCATCTCGTTTGCTGCAGGGGAACCCGCTTCCACACGTGCCCGGAGTGCCGGAAGAAGCTTGAAGGCAAGGCAGCATGAACGATCACGAACTCTACATGCGGCGGGCTATCGCACTGGCGGCGAATGTTCCCGATCTGCCATTTGGGGCTTTGATCGTGGATGGTGACAGCGGCACGATTCTGTCGGAAGGCTGGAACAAGACTTCGCTCAATCCGATGTGGCACGGCGAAATCGATGCCATCAACGGGTTGGCTGCATCGGGTGTTGGCGTCGAGGGGAAGCACCTCGTATTGTACACGACCGCTGAGCCGTGTCCGATGTGCCAACCAGCGGTGCTGTGGAGCGGAATTGAAACGGTGGTGTTTGGCACTTCCATTCGCTCGCTTCAACGGCTGGGCTGGCGGCAAATCGACATTCTGGCAGAGGAAGTCGCTCGCCGTAGTCCGGCGTGGAACTGCACTCTGATCGGCGGGGTGTTAGAGTGGGACTGTGACGCTCTGTTTCAAAAGGTGATGTTACAACGTGTGTTATCGAGTGACGTAGTTCCCGTAGAATCATCCTGAGAAAGAGTCGAATGAAACTTGCTTACATGTCGGGCTTTTTGGCCCTATTGATGGTGACAACGGCGATGGCTGAAGACACGCCGCAACCCCTGTTCGACTTCACCGGAGCCGATGCTGCGAAGGACTGGCAGGCCGTCAACGACGGCGTGATGGGCGGCGTCTCCGAGGGCAAGTTCAAGATCACCGACAAGAAGACGATGGAGTTCTTCGGCACGCTGTCGCTAAAGAACAATGGCGGCTTCGCTTCCGTGCGGACCAAAGCCAAGAAGCTCGGTCTGGAGATGGAAGATACCCTCATCGCCAGAGTCCGGGGCGATGGCCGTGAGTTTTCGCTGAACCTCTACCTCAACACTCAGCGCATCGCTTTCTCGTACCGGGCGATGGTACAAACGAAGAAGGACGAATGGATCGATGTCCGAGTTCCTCTCGACAAGTTCGAGGCGACTTGGTTTGGCCGAGTCGTGAAGGACGCTGGTGCGGCGAAGCCGGAAGAGGTCAACGCACTCGGCTTCTTGCTGAGCGACAAGAAGGCCGGGCCGTTCAAGATGGAAGTGGAGTGGATCAAGGTGCTGAGGGCGGGGGCATCGAAATAAGACCGCGCCGGAAAAGAGCCGCGCAGCGGGCGGGCGCAACGCGCCCGGGAACGTCGATGCAGGCCTGGGCTTCGATGCCAGGGTGGAAGTTTCGAGACCGCGCGAGGTAGGCGGCCAGGAAGGACGACTCCGACCCGCAGCTTCCACAGTCGGTCACACTCTCTCTCCATGGCGGTGCTGCCTCCTCGGACGTCTCGGCGACCCTCGGCCACCGTGGGTTCGTGGAAGCTCCAGGAGTCGCGAACCTCGGGCCTCAGGGCTTCGTGGTCTGCTCCCACCACGCAGCCCGTTTCGAGAAACAGCACTCCGCCGAGCCCGAAGATCACCAGGCCAACGGACTGCCCGAGAAGCCCATTTGGCCTGCCCGAAACGGACTACGCAGGGCTTTCCATGTCCTCAGCCGAGCCGGAATCCAGCTCCCGCACGCGGTGGGCGGCGATCAACGAATAAAAAACTGGCACGACAAACAGGGTGAAGACGGTGCCGACGCTCATGCCCGCCACAAGCACGATCCCGATGCTGTTTCGGGCCTCGGCGCCAGGCCCTGTCACGAGCACCAGGGGAAAGTGTCCAAAGATGGTCGCCGCCGAAGTCATGAGCACGGGCCTCAGCCGAGTGATCGAAGCCACGCGAAGGGCCTCCGCCTTCGACAGTCCTCGTTCCTGCAATGTATTGGCAAACTCAACGATCAGAATTCCGTTTTTCGCGATGAGCCCAACGAGCGTGATCAATCCAACTTGCGAGTAGATATTGATGGTCGTGAGATCGAGAAAGCTGAACACGAGCGCTCCCGAGATGGCGAGCGGCACCGAGCCGAGGAGCACTATGAGCGGATCACGAAAGCTCTTGAACTGCGCTGCGAGCACGAGGTAGATCAGGATCACCGCGAAGCCCAGCGTCACGGTGAGCGCCGAGCCCTCCCGACGAATCTGCCGAGATTCCCCCGCGTGATCGAGGTTGACCCCGGGCCCCCGGGCCACCATCGCCGCTTCCTCGAGCACGCGCAGCCCATCTTCTTTCGTGACGCCCGGCTTGACGCCTCCGAAGACCCGTACTGCATTGCGTTGCTGAAACCGGTCCAGGGTGCGGGGCGCCGTACTCGCCTCGATGTGCGTGAACGTGGAAACTGGCACGAGCTGCCCAGCCGGAGTTTTGATCTTGAGGTCCAGCAGAGGACCGACGGTTGCACGATCCGCGGCGCCGATCTGCGGGATGACCTTGTAGCTGCGGTCAAAGTAGTTGAAGCGATTAACATACGCGCCGCCGAGCAACGTGCCGAGCTCCTGGCCGACCCCGGCCAGGTCGAGGCCGAGGTCAGCGAGCTGCTCACGGTCGATCACAACACGAGCCTCGGGCCTGTCGATCTTGAGATCGGTGTCCACGTACAGGAACTTGCCGCTCTGCCAGCCGGCGCCGACGACAGCTGCCGTCGTCTCGAGCATTTGCTCCACGGAGGCATCGCTCTGAAGCACGAGCTCCACGTCGTACTGGCCCGCATTGGGAAGCGGAGGATCGAGGCGAGGAAATACACGCAGACCCGGCACTTGCGAGACCGCCTCGAACACCGGCCCGTAAAGCTCGTGGGTTGACCGTGAACGCTGCCGCCAGTCCCTTGTGACCATGCCGCCAAATCCGCCCCAGCCGGCGGCCAGGGACCACATGAGCTCTGTTTCAGGAAAACCCTTGATCGTGGTCACCAGTTTGAGGGATTCGCTGTTAACGGATTCGAGCGTGGAATCCGGCGACGCATCGAGAAAGAGGCTGATGTGCCCCTGGTCCTCGACGGGCGCAAGCTCTCGCTTTGAGAAGGCGAAGAGCGGCCAGGCCGCGGCCATGATCAAGAGGGCAGCAACAGCGATCGCCCAGCGCATTTCGAGCGCTCGCCCGAGGAGCCAGGCATAACCACGCCGAACGACCTCGAATACGCGGTTGACGAATGCGGTCAAGCGGCTTTCCTTGCCGTGCGGTTGCACAAACCGTGAGCTCATGACCGGAGAGAGAGTCACTGCCACGATTCCCGAGACCACCACGGCAGCGGCCAGGGTGATGGCAAACTCCAGGAACAGCGTTCCGGTCAGCCCGCCCTGAAAGCCAATCGGGGTGTAGACCGCCGCAAGCGTAATCGTCATCGCAAGGATCGGTCCCAGGAGCTCCCGCGCCCCAATCAGCGCTGCCTCGACCCGTGACTTGCCCTCACGGATGTGCCGTTCGACGTTCTCGACAACCACGATCGCATCGTCAACAACGAGACCGACTGAAAGAACGATCGCAAGCATGGTCAGTAGATTCAGGCTGAAGCCAAGTGCAAGCATCACGATCGCCGCGCCAATGAGCGAAACAGGCATCGCCACGAGTGGCACAAGAGCCGTGCGAATCGACCCCATGAAGAGGAAAACTACCAGGCCGACAATGAGAATCGTTTCGATCAGGGTCTTCGTGATCTCCGTCAGAGCGTTCTCCATGAACACCGTGGCGTCATAGACGAGTCGCATCTCGATGTCCCCCGGCAGCCTGGGGCGGATTCGGTCCATCTCGGCGCGCAACCGGTGAGCCACATCAATCTCGTTGACGCCAATGAGCGGCCAAACACCGAGATAAACACCCTCCTTCTGGCTGATCTTGGCGACCAGATCAGCCTCCTCCGCACCAAGCTCCACCCTTGCCACGTCGCTGAGGCGCACGAGGGCACCCCCGCGGTTGGAAACGATCAGGTCCCGGAATTCTTCGACGGAGCGCAAATCGGTGTTGGCGATGAGATTCACCTGAACCAGGTTGCCTTTCGCCTGACCGAGGGCAGCCAGGTAGTTATTCCGCCGCAACGCGTCGTGGACGGCACCGGGAGAGAGGTTGAGGGCGGCAAGCCGGTCGGGGTCGATCCAGACGCGCATGGCAATTTGACGTCCGCCAAGGAGGTCGACCCGCTGGACGCCCGCCAGAGTATAAAGCTGCGGCTGCATCGTGCGGGCGAGCCAGTCCGTCAAGCCCGAGATGTTTCGCTCCGGGGAGCTGAAGCTCAGGTAAAACGACGCGTACGGGCGATCAGCGCGTTGCACTTCGACTACCGGCGGCTCGGCCTCCTGGGGAAGCTCGGATCGCACTTGTTGAAGGCGGGCGGTGACCTCGGCAAGCGCTGCCGTGCTCGAGTGATTCAGCTTGAGCCTCACGGTGATGGTGCTGACGCCTGCGCGGCTGCTCGACTCGATCGTATCGACACCGCTGATCGCCGAGACGACTCGCTCGATCGGTGTCGTCAAGAAACCACGGACGGTCTCGGCGCTGGCGCCGACATAGACCGTCGTGATCAACACGGAGGAGCTCTCGATCCTCGGAAACTGTTGCACGGGCAGGCTCGTCAGCGCACGCCATCCCACGAGCACGATGACAAGGTTGACCACGATGGCCAGAACCGGGTGCTTGATGAAAACATCGGTGAAAGAGCGTACGGGCCTCACCTGGCTACGCTCCCGCCAGCTCCGGACTCCTGCGCAATTGCCACCAACACCGACTCGCGGAGCTTGAATGAACCGGAGGCGGCCACCTGCTCACTCACGTTGAGCCCACCGAGGAGCAAGACCTCGTCACCCACCACGGTTCCGATTTTGACTTGCCGCACATGGGCGCGTGGCTTCCCTTCCGGATCGAGTTTGATCGCAAAGACATAATCCCCGTTGGGACCCTTCCGAAGCGCGCTGACCGGTACGGCCACGGCAGCAATCGGTGCTCCCACCGGGACGCGGACCCGAACTGAAGCTCCCGGCGGCGGATGGTTGGCCGCGCCCTCGATCCGTGCCCGCACCGTGGCGTTGCGAGTGGCGGGGTCGATCCGTGCGTCGACCGCGACAATTCTTGCGGCGGTGGCCCTGTCATCGCTGTCGGTGAAGATCTCGAGGACGTCGCCCTCGCGTAGCCCAACCGCGACTCGCTGGGCCACGGTGAAGTCGACGTGAACCGCCTCGTCGACGCCCTGCAGCGTCGTCAAGAATGTTCCTTCATTCAGGTACTGACCCACGTGCAGGTCCGCCATGCCGATGCGGGCACGGAACGGGGCCCGAAGAGTCTTTCGCTCGATGATAGCCCGTGTGCGAGCCATTTGCGCCGCAGTGAAGTCGCGCTCGGCGCGAGCGCTGTCAAGCTCCATGGCCGATACGGCGCGGCTTTGGATGGCGCGCTCAGTGCGCTTAAGCATGGCTTCCGCACGGACGGCCTGCGCTTCCTGCGCCCTGAGCTCGGCCTCCTCGACGGAGACATCGAGCGAGACCAGCTCCGCTCCGGCGTCGACGACTTGTCCGGGTATGAGCTTGGTCGCACGGACGGTTCCGGCAATCTCGTTGCGCAATGAGATCGATTGCAGCGCCAGAACCGTGCCGATCGATGTCACCGTCCGGCGGTACTCGCGCACGGAAGCAACAGCAACTGTCACAAATTCCATGGGCTCTGGCTGATTTGCCGCATCGGCGCTGGCCCTTTGAAATGACGCGCGCTTCCACACGGCGAGCCCGCCTCCTGCCCCCAGGAGGGCAGTGAACAGCAAGACGGGACCGATCCAAGAACGATGTCCACTCATGAGGCGCTCCTGTGAACTGACGGCGGCGAGCACAGCCCTGACAGCAACTGGTGTGCGACGTCAGGGAACTCGCAATTCTCGTCGGGTCGCCGCCGAAAAGAACTATACCTCGCGCGCCCACAAATGAGACATTCCGAATGGGCAGAGGAAGACCATCTCAAGTCTGCTGTTCGTTTCTGCTGGTGGGGGAGGCGAACCCTCCCCCCCGACGGCTCGCCTCCGAGCGGAGTGAGGGTGGAGCGAGGGCGGCGGCAACAACGACACGCGGCCTCCCCCTCCTCGGCGCCTGATGGGCGCCGGGCGCCTCTGGCGCGAGCAGCCACATCCTTTCGCAGGCTGCAAAAGGTCTCATCACTGCCCGCGTGCGGTACAACCCAGGTGAAATTACGCTACCTCACGATCGCCCCGGCGATCGCCGCCGTGAGGCAATTCGTCAGAGCCCCCGTGACCATCGCAGGTACCGCGAGACGAGCCAGGTCGGCGCGGCGGGACGGAGCGAGCTGGCCCAGGCCGCCCAGGATGACGCCGATCGACCCGAAGTTCGCGAAGCCGCACAGGGCGTAAGTCGCTATCACGCACCCGTGCGAGCTCAGCTCCGAACGCTGGATCATGGATTGTAGATCCCGATAGGCGATAAACTCATTTGCCACGAGCTTCGTCCCGAGGAGGCCGCCCACGCTATCGGCCTCGCTCCAGTCAACGCCGAGCACCCAGGCAAACGGGCTGAGGACGACCCCGAGGAGCTTCTGGAGCGAAGTCCCGAACGCTTCGAGCGGCCAGTTGACGAGGGCGATCAACGAGTAAAACGCGATCAGCATCGCGGCAATATTCAACGCGAGATGGAGCCCGTCCCGCACTCCCTGTGCGATCGCGTCAAGCAGGTTTGCCGCCGGTCGGTTAAAAGCCAGCTCCACTCCTTCGCCCGTCACAGGCTTTTCCGTCTCCGGGAGCACAATTTTCGCCAGTACGAAGGATGCCGGCGCCGCCATGAACGACGCGGCAATCAAGTGCGGCGCGTATTGGTTGCCCACGAAGGCCATGTAGACCCCAAGCACTGTGCCCGCAATCGTGGAGAGGCCCCCCGTCATGAGGGCAAGCAGTTCCGACTGCGTCATCTTCTCGATGTAGGGGCGGACGACCAGAGGCGCCTCCGTCATACCGACGAAAATGTCCGCGACGACCGACATTGCCTCGGCGCCGCTCACCCCAAGGATTTTTCCGAGCACCCGCCCCGCAGCCCACACCGCGACCTGCAAAATGCCCAGATGGTACAGAACGGCCGTCACCGCCGAGAAATAGATCACGATCGGAAGAGCCTGAAACGCGAGATAGAACCCGCCGCCCTTCTGCCCCAGGTCCCCGAAGACAAACTGCGAACCCGTGTAGGAGAATGACAGGAACTTTTCGGCGAACCGTGTCAGCCAATCCACGCCGCTCTTGCCCCACTCCGTCTTGAAGAGCGTTACCGCCAGAGCTACTTGGAGGGCAAGCCCTGTCCAAACTACCCGTATTCGGATGGCGCGGCGGTTCCTTGACAAGAGGAGGCAGATCCCCAGGATCACGATGACTCCGAGCAATCCGCGCAGGAGCTGCATGCCCACGTTATCGGCAGGTTGACAGCCGGCCCTTGAGTGTTTCCGGAAGTTTAAGGGGAAAAAATCTCTCCGGGCGAACCGCTTCCCCTGGAGCGACCGGGCAGTCTGGCCACACGGGGAGAGAGGACAGCATTCTCCGCGCAGTCGGAGTGCTCGCGGCGAAACCTCTGTCCTCCAGTGGCATCCAGGCTGCGTGTCAAGCGCTTGGATCTCATGGATCGAAACAACGCCCCGTCCACCCAGGGAGGAATAAACCCATGCAACGAATCTTGCTCTCCGTCTTTATAATTGCCACTTCTGCGTCGGACGCGCAACTCCACGCACAGCTCACCGAAAAGAAGGCTCTGACACTCGCACATCCTGGCCACAGTCGTCGCAGAGGCGAAAAAACGGAGAACGACGGGCGCGGCGTCATGCCGGCAGGACTTCGAGTGCCTGCCGGCACGACGAGAGCCTCTCACGCGGTTATGGTGCTCTCGCTCGTCTGTGTGGCAGGCAGGGTGGAAATGCTCGAATCAGGGAAGCTCGTCGGCCTCGGCTTCCTGACCGCGCTTCGCGAGCAAGGCTGGCGCCTGAAGCTGCTCGCCGCGTCAATGGGCCAGCTGCTCTCGGGCAGAATAACCAACCCGCTGGCACTACTTTCGAAAGCATTATCAGCCGCTCGGATTCACCAGGCGTGGCCTACTCCACGGTGGATGCACTGGCGACACTGCCACGTAAACTGTCGCCGCAGATCTTGGCGTTGCCCTTGTGTGGGGGACAGAACACCGCCACAGGAAGCTCAATCAACTGAAGCGCCGCAAGCCGTGTACGATATCAGCGATTGTCCGGACCATCGCAAGCAGCGGACACCCGCACGGACCCGACGCAGCCCAACTGACAGCAATAGTACACAACCGATGAACCCCATCCGCTTCCAGCAAGTCGACCTCACAACCCATGGCATGACGGTTGAAACCGTCCGGCACAATTTGTCGCCGGCTGAGCTCTATGAGGAGGCGATCCGCCTCGAGCCAGGTTCCTCCATAGCCGAGTCCGGCGCGCTTGTGGCCTACTCCGGCGCCAAGACCGGTCGCTCGCCGCAAGACAAGCGCATCGTCAAGCACCCCGACTCCGAAAAAGACGTGTGGTGGGGAGCGGTAAACTTCCCCATGGACGACCATGGCTTCCGCATCAACCGGGAGCGCGCCATTGACTATCTAAACACTTGTGAACGGCTCTACGTCGTGGACGCATTCGCGGGCTGGCATCCCCAGCACCGACTGAAAATCCGCATCATCTGCTCGCGTCCGTATCACGCGCTGTTCATGCACATCATGCTCATCCGCCCGACGCGCGAGGAGCTTGCGACGTTTGGCGAGCCGGACTACGTGATCTTCAATGCGGGTCGGTTCCCGGCTAACCGCCGGAATGACCTCCAAGACTTCCATCGACCTTTCCTTCGAGGAGAGACAGCTGGTCATCCTCGGCACTGAATACGCCGGCGAGATGAAGAAAGGCGTCTTTACGATCATGAATTACCTCATGCCGAAGCGCGGACTGCTCTCGATGCACTGCTCCGCCACGGCCGACTCACATCAGACGCACTCGTCGGTGCTCTTCGGGCTCTCCGGCACGGGCAAGACCACGCTTTCCGCCGA
>SXIK01000112.1 GCA_005772855.1 Planctomycetia bacterium
CGAGCTGGCGGAGCCGCAAACGGCTCGGAGGGAGCCGGCGCCAGCGAGAGCTGGCGGCTCCCGAGAGCCTGGCCCGGAGGCGCACGCGCAGCGTGCGACCGGAGGGGCCGCGTGTCGTTGTTGCCGCCACCCTCGCTCCGCCCTCGCTCCATCCTCGCTCCGCTCGGGTGGCGAGCCGTCGTGGGGGAGGGCCCGCCTCCCCCACCAGCAGATACGAGCAGCAGACTTGAGATGGTCTTCCTCTGCCCATTCGGAATGTCTCATGTGTGGGCGCGCGAGGTATAGCTCTGGATTCCCCCTCCGAAGCACAGCGGGCGCACGCCAAGTTTCCGACACCTACTTGCGGATCGCGGCACCAAGCCTCGAGCCCGAGAGCATGTAGATGACGGGGAGCACCAGCAACGTGAGAACGGTGCTCGAGATGACCCCTCCGACCACGACGGTCGCAAGGGGCCGCTGCACTTCTGCACCGACTCCAGTCGAGATCGCCATCGGCAGGAAACCAAGACTCGCGACGAGCGACGTGACGATGACCGGTCTGAGCCGCGTGATCGCCGCCTGTTCCACGCTCTCACGCAAACTCAAACCCAGCCGAAGGAGCTGACGCACCCGTGAAACCAGCACCATATCCGCCAGTACGCTCACCCCCGAGAGCGCAATGAATCCAACTGCCGCCGAAATCGAGAAGGGCAGGTCGCAAAGCCAAAGCGCCGTGACACCGCCCGCTGCCGCGAAGGGAACGCCCGTGAAGACACGCAACGCATCGAGCATGCGGTTGTAGGTGCCGTAGAGAAGGAGGAGGATCAGTCCCAGCGCGATCGGAACGATCCACCACAGGCGCCTGCGAGCACGCTCAAGACTCTCAAACTGGCCACCCCACTCGATCCGGTAGCGCCCCTGAGGCAGGGTCACAGCCCTCGCGACCTTCTCGCGCGCCTCCGCGACGAAGCCGGAGATGTCCCGGCCGCGCACATTCGCTTCGATGGTGATGCGTCTCTGGCCCCACTCCCGCGTGATCGTCGACGGGCGATCGATCACGCGCAGATCAGCGAGCTGCGACAGGAAGACCCGCTCCCCCGACGGAGCCTCAACCAGCATCGCAGCCACTCTCTCTGGATTCTGCCTCACATGCTCTGGCAAACGCACGACAAGTGGATAGGACAGCTGCCCCTCGATGACCTCCCCGACAAGTCGACCCCCCAGCGCCTCGACGAACCCCATCACGCGCCGCGCCGACACCCCATGGCGCGCGAGCTGTTCCTGCAGAAGCCGAATCTCGAGTACCGGCTGCCCCGTCACTTGCTCGGCGCCAACGTCAACGGCCCCATCCACGGAGCCCAGGACCGCCGCGATCTCCTTCGCCTTTGCCTCGAGCACTTCGAGATCGTCGCCGAAGACCTTCACCGCGATCTCGGAACGTACACCGGCAATCATCTCGTTGACACGCATTTCGATCGGCTGGCTGAAACCATTGCGCTGCCCTGGAAAGTCCCCCAGCTCCTTGCGCAGGAGCACCGTGAGCTCGGCCTGGTCCCGCGCTCGCTTCCAGCTTCTTCGCGGCTTGAGGGTGACAAAGATGTCGGTGAGTTCGACTCCCATGGGATCAGTTGCAATTTCCGCAGCTCCGATGCGGCTCCAGACATGCTCCACCTCGTCAGGAAAGGCTCGCAGGATGGCCTTTTCCATGAACGTGTTGTAGCGGACGGATTCCTCGAGGCTCGTCCCTGCGAGGCGCACGACGTTGATAGCGATCGCCCCTTCCGACAACCGCGGTACGAACTCCGCCCCCAGCCCGCGAGCCAGCATCACCGTGATCGCGAGCCAGCCGCAGGCAAGCCCCAGGACGGCAAGCCTGTGGCGCAGAGCGAGCCGAAGAAGCGGACGATAGAGCGCCGTCAGAAGCCGGAGGAGGAGCGGTGGGGCCTCACCCGAAGCCCGGGGAAGCAGCCAGCTCGCCAGGACCGGCATGAGCGTAAGCGAAATGAGCATGGAGCCCAGAAGGGCGAAGATGACCGTCAAGGCCATGGGTCGAAAGAGCTTCCCTTCCACTCCCTCGAGCGCCAGGATCGGCAGGTAGACGATCATGATGATGAGCTCCCCGAAGAGCGTGGGCTTCCGCACCTCGATCGCCGCGTCGCGAACCACGTCGATCCGGCTGCGGCCTGCGTTGGCCGGGTCGGCGAGATGCCTCACGGCGTTCTCGACGAGGATGACGGAGCTGTCGACAACAAGTCCGAAATCGATCGCTCCGAGGCTCATCAGGCTGCCTGCGATCGCAAAGTGGAGCATGCCCGAGCACGCCAGGAGCATGGAAAACGGGATCGCCAGTGCCACGATCAGCCCGGCTCGTAGGCTTCCGAGGAACATGAAGAGAACCGCGACCACAAGGAGTCCACCTCCGAAGAGGTTCTTGCGAACCGTGTCGATGACGTGGTCCACAAGCTCGGTCCGGGCGTAAACCGTCTCCGCATGAACTCCCTCGGGCAGGTTCACCTGGGTCGAGTCGAGCGCATGCTGCAGCCGCGCAGCAACCTCTCGACTGTTCTCGCCCATGAGCGTGAAGCCCAACCCCAGCACGGCCTCCCCTCGACCGTCCGCTGTCACGGCCCCGCGGCGAATCTCGTGCCCGATCGCCACCTCTGCCACTTCGCCAACCCTTACCGGCACGCCGTGTCGTGTGGCAACAACAATGCCCCGAATCTCCTCCAGGTTCGTGACGCGGCCGTTCCCCTGGACAATGAGCATCGACCCCGCGTGGTCAATCGAACCTCCCCCGGCGCTGGCGCTTCCGGCGGAGAGCGCCTCGACGGCGTCCTCCAGAGTGATACTTCGCGCCGCCAGGCGAACGGGGTCGAGACGCACGTGGTACTGTCTCTCGAATCCTCCCCACGAGTTAATCTCCGCGACCCCGGGGGCTTTTTGAAGTATGGGCTTCAGGATGGAGTCCTGAACGGTGCGGAGCCAGGTCGCGTCCTCGCTTGGCCCCGTCACGAGGTAATGAAAGACCTCTCCGAGCCCCGTTGCGGTGGGGCCCATACGGGGCCGCTCAACTCCCTCTTTCAGCTCCACGGAGCTCAACCTCTCCGAAAGAAGTTGCCGGGCACGATAGACGTCCGTCCCGTCAACAAACGTAACTACGACCTGGGAGAAACCAAACTTCGAGACCGATCTGAGCTGCTCGAGGCCCGGCAAGCCGAACACGGAGCGCTCGATCGGGGCCGTGATGCGACGCTCGATCTCCTCTGGCCCCAAGGCCGGCGCCACGGTGTTGACTTGCACCTGGACCGGCGTCGTGTCCGGAAACGCATCGATATCGAGCCTTGAGAGCGCCCAGGCGCCAATACCAACGAGGCCAAGAGCCGAGGCAATGACAATCCAGCCGTGGCCGAGAGACCACGTGATGATACGGCTCAACATTTCTGCACTCTCGTCAAGACTTCTTCTCGTCGATGCAACAGCCAGCGCCCAGATCGCTCCTGAGGACCTCCGACTTGAGCACGTGGCTGCCAAGAACGGCGACAGGCTCTCCCGCAGCAATTCCGGCCAGAATCTCCGCGTAGCCTCGCTCGATGGAGCCGACACGCACCTTGCGAACCTGGAACACACGCTCGCCCAGACGAACGAACGCAATGTGGCAGCAGCCTTCCCAGTGAATCGCGGCCTCCGGCACAGCGAGGGCGGTCGGCTCCGACCGCACGGTCACGCGGGCCGTACCGAATGTTTGGGCGCGAAGCCTGCCGCTCACATTCTCGATGTCCACGTAAGCCCGCAGCGTGCGGGTGGCGTCGTCCACAGTCGCGGAAATCCAGGAGAGGCGTCCCCCAACACCTTCACCCGTCTCACCCTCGGGGTAGAAAAAGACCTTTTGTCCGGGCGACAACCTCTCCGCGGAAGCTGGCGAGACGCTCAGCACCGCAATCATGCGCGAGAGGTCGGCGACCGTCGCGAGCACGCGGGACGGTTCGACCGTTTCACCAAGTGAGACATTCAGGGCCACGACCGTCCCGTCGATTGCCGAGAATACGGGGAGAAGATTGGAGGGGCTCGACTCGCGATCGAGCGAAGCCACGACAGCCCGGGGCAACCCCAGGAGCCGCACACGCTCCGCCAGGTCGGGTGGAGCGAGCCCTTCAAGATCCCCCGGGGCGTACGAGAAGCCCAGATTGAGTAGGCCCTGGCGAGCCGACTCAAGCCGTATCGCTGCCGAACGGTGGAGTGCTTGCGCCTCCAGGAGCTCGTTCTGCGAGCGAAAGCCGTCGGAGCCGCGGACGCGCTCAAGCGCCCTTGCCTTCAACTCGAGCATTGCCACTGCGTCGAGCACCTCCATCCTGGCCTTGCCGGCCTCCGCCGCTTCGAGGATGAAGACGGTCTCGCCTTTCCGTACGCTCTGTCCCAGCCCCTTCTCGATCCGCCAGAGTGCGCCCTGAGCACGGCTCGAGAGTTTCGCGACCCGGGTCGGGTCGAACTCGATTTCCGCGTAAGCCTCGACGGTCTCCGCCATTGGGCGCTCCGCCGCGGGCTGGGTGGTCAGGCCAGCCTTCTCGATGGCCTCGCTGGAAGCGAATTCAACGCGCAGTGTGTGGATCTGGCACTTCAGCGGGTCTTTTTCGGTCCTCACCGCATCCTGCGTCACCTGCGCGGAAGGGGTCACACTCGGGCTCGCCCAGGGCTTCACCACCAGCTCGGGGTGACAAATGGTGCAGGTGGACTCGGGCACGCCGTGCTCCTCGCACCAGTCTTCCCTCGCGGTCTCCGCACCACTCCAGACCGCAGAAGCCCTGGGCAACTTCCAGTTGTAATGGTTACCGAGAAGGCCGATGCCAGCCAGGGCGAGGAGGACAAAGGCTCTTGGGACGTAAGCGAAAAGCGACTTCAGAAACGAATCCTTCCTTGAGTTCATGACAGGCTTCCTTCACGGGAGAGGTTGAACGCCCGACTGGGGCACGGAGGCTTCCGGGGATGCGAAACCCTGGATTCAACTCAACAGCGAAGTACAGTCACCCGCAAGTGACGCGCGACGCGGGTCGCAATGAGGGCCGGGCCCATCGCGAAAGAGGCCCACAGGACGCAGGGGAGCATCCCGGGAGTCAAGAAAGTCGCGACTGAGCCGATCGTGGGCGGCTCAGCCTGCGTGGGCCGCTCAACTCCAACACTCCGGTGCCCCAGCATCGGCGGCACGGGAAGGTCGAGGCAATTGCAGGATCGAGGCACGCAACCAAACCCTGGCGGCGCGACATAGACCCCACGCGAGCGCTCCTCATTCGCCTCGAGGCTCTCGTCGAGGCAGGCGGTGTTCTCCCTGCAACAAGACTTGTTGGATCCCTCCAGTGCCACGTGCCCGTCGGCCCCGAAGCAGAGCACGAGAGCTCCATGCGGCAGGCTCGTGAGCAGATAAGCAGCGAGGAACAAGACCAGGTAGGCCGATCTCATAACCCATTATTAAACCCGCCTCAGTCCAGAAATACCACCTTCATGGCACTGGGGCACTGGGGGGTGCACCAACGATCATGCGGCAGGCTTACGCTGGAAGAGGGTGGGGCTGGCCACTCGGCCCAAGGGCCGCCTCGCCCAGTGAGCTTCCGCACGGTCATCTTCGCTCAGATGGGCTGCCCGGACCTGGAGCATCTCCTCCAGTCCAGTCCTGACCCAGAACTTGTCTGTGCCTTTCACTCGCAGGTTGACCTGTTTGATCAGGGACTCCATGGGGGCGCTTGAGATCGGCAACCCTTCCCGGCGATAGCGGGGGTAGTCCATCTTGTCCTTGTTCTTCTCCACGTACTCAATTACCCCAGAGAGGATCTTTCGGGGATCATCCTCGGGGCATTTCTCAGGGGGCGCACCAATTCGCTGAGCATGCTTCCTGAGGTGTCCCAGCAGCTCCGCGACACGACCTGCCCACGCCAGCTTCACCAGCTTCACATAGAGCTTCCACGCTTTATCTGTTGCCCCCTTGTAAGAAGCTTGGGCAGCCGCATACAGGTGAACGAGTAGATGGAGAAAATCCAGGATCGGAACGAAACCCACCAGGTGAGTTGCGACGATCCCCCAAATCCACAGGCCGCCATCACCGAGGGCACCCTTCTTTTTGGCCTCAAAGAAGCCTCGACGTCCCGCATCGGCAGCCACCATCGGCCCAAACTCCTCACAACCCTTCGTCGTCGCGACGACGGTACGGATTTTTCGCTCGGGACGTTTCCTCTCGTCGGAACATTTTGGAGCCTCCGGCTCCCTTGGCTTGGCTGCCTTACGCCGCTCTTGAGCGGACGCTTTCCCGCTAAACCCCTTCATCTGCTGGGCGAGCTTCACAACCGTGGGCGGATCCAAGAACTTTGCGGGAGGTTCCGGCTCGGGATCCAACGTGAAACTCACGTCAGTGTAGGTCGAGACGTTGGCGACTTTGGTCTCTATCCATGCAGGCTCATGCACCCCAGGAGCAGCGTCGGACAACCGGACCTGCGCCCTGCCACCATCGAGCATGACCACCGCCACCCCAGGGGGTTCATGGTACAGGGGCTTGAGCGTTCCCTTCTGGAACGCTTCCACGTCGGTGTCACGCAGGTCCGCCCTCTCTTTTCCGAATTTCTCGGCCAAGCGGCGAAGGCCCTCCGCAGTGATCTCGATCTCGAGCATCTTCCTGACCGCCCCGCTGCCTTTGTCGAAAGACTCCAGGCTTCCTGCAGCCCACTCCATTCGTTCGAGAATCCACGGGCTAAAACTCTCAGCCCTGAGTTTCAACTTGAGGTCCACCGGGAAAAAAAGATTTCCGACAGGAGACGCAGTAGTACTCGTATCGCTTGAAGGACACTGAACCTGGGCGCGAGCGAAGGTCTCTGACCTTCAGCTCCTCCCTCTTGCGTTTGCATGCGCGCCCACAACGCGGACAGTCGCACTCCTCCCTGTGGAAGTCCGAGCTCTCGGTTTCGCTCGAGATCTTGCCCTCAAGCAGCCAACGAGCGAGCTGGTTGCCTTCCTGAACTGCCTCCTCCTCCAGCTCGGTGAAGGTCGGGAATCGCGTGCTCTCCCTGACCTTGTCCCGCTGACCGAAGACCCTCTCGTAGGCCCGTTCCGCTTCCCTCAGCCACTCCTCCTTATCCGGCTTTCCCTTTCCGAACACGGTCATCCCTCCTCTTGTTCTGGGGATTCCCTCGAGAGGGGTAAGGGACTCCCGGCCTGCACAGGTTATCGGCCCGCTGGCGCCAAGGCTTGAGTGGAATCTCAGAATAACTATCCCGACAACCTCAGGCTCTGCCCACCTCGGACCCCACCGCCTCCCACCCCCTGGGGTGATAGCCCAGGCTCCCCCCCAGGAGCGCAGTTCCGTTGGTGCACCCGGCACTGGGAGAGACGACAGCATCGCCATCCTGGTCCGCGCGAGGTCCCCCCAGCCGACGGCGAACCGCTCCGTCACAGCGGTAAACACGCCGGTGGCTCGATCCTTTTCACGCCCCGACGCGTTCTCGCACTTGACAGGCACCGCGCGGCCAATCCCGCCCCCGCCTCACGCATTTTTCTTCGTGACGGCCAGGATCGCCCGAATGAGATCCTCGGGAACGTCTGCGGGGACCGGGGCCCCTGGCTCGGCGAATGCGGCCTTCCCTAGCCGAATCGTCTCCCTGTAACTCCTCAGGTAATTGATGCAAGGGCCACACACCGCGAGGTGACGCTCAAAATCCTGACGGGCCGGTGGAGCCAGCTCCCCCGAGAGGTATTCGGCGATAAAATCAATCAGCTGTTGACAGGTAATGTAGCTCTGGCTCACGGGTCAATTTTCACCTTGCATTGCCGGGTCAAGAAGTGCGCGCAGGGCCTGACGCGCCCTGTGGAGACGAACTTTCACCGTGTTCAAGTTCATGTCGAGCATCCGTGCTGTTTCCTCGGTGTCCAGCTCTTCGATGTCTCGAAGCAGGAGAACGGTACGGTAGATGTCGGGTAATTGATCGATCGCCCTCCTGACGAGCCGTTTTGTTTCTTCGGCCTCGAGCGGCATCGAGGCCGAGTCTCTCCACTGGACCGCAGGAGAGGCCTGGTGGCCGTCATCGCTAAACTTGGGGAGCAGATCCTCAATCGCCACCTCGGACTTGCGGCCTCGCTTCCTCAGCCGCATGAGCGCCGCGTTGACAGTAATCCTGTGGAGCCACGTGGAGAGGCGCGAGCCGCCCTGAAAGCTGCCCATTGCCTTGTAGGCAGACAGGAACGCCTCCTGCACCGCGTCCATTGCATCTTCCTCGTTCGACAGGAGGCGCTTGGCCACGGCAAGCATCCGGCCCGTGTTTTGGCGAACGAGCACCTCGAAGGCACGGGCATCGCCCGCGCGAAGGCTGGCGAGGAGAGAAAGCTCCTCCTCCGCAAGGGCAGGGCTTGAGCCGGACGTGCCGTGAATACTTGGGGTCTGCCTCACAGGACGATAAATACCACGAATTTGCGCTCATTCACAATGGCGGAGACAGCGATCACTCTCCACTCTGCTGAAGAAGCTTGGCGACAAGGCCCGTCCAGCCCGTCTGATGGCTTGCCCCAATCCCGGTGCCGTCGTCCCCGTGGAAGTACTCGTGAAAAAGCACAAGGTCCTTGAAATGAGGGTCGGAGTGAAACTTCTCGAGATTCCCGCAGACAGGTCGCCTGCCATTCGGCCCCCGCAGGAAGATTCTCGTGAGTCTGCGAGAGATCTCCTGCGACACCTCCCAGAGTGTCATCAGGTTCCCCGAGCCCGTCGGGCACTCCACCTTGAAGTCATCGCCCAGGTAATGGTGGAACTTCTGGAGCGATTCGATGATCAAGTAGTTCACCGGAAACCAGATGGGTCCACGCCAGTTCGAGTTACCCCCGAAGAGGCCGCTCCGTGACTCGCCCGGCTCATAGTCGACACGGTGCTCCGAACCACGAAAGCGAAAAACATAGGGGTTTTCCACGTGGTGGCGCGACAGCGCCCGAATACCGTGGGGGGAGAGAAACTCGCGTTCGTCGAGCATCACCTTCAGGACTTGGCGAAGTTGCTTCGCATCGACGATGGAAAGCAGCCGCCGCTCCCCGTGGCCTGGAGTTTTCATACACGCGACGCGGGCCGTGAGGTCGCGGCGATTCTCGATGAACCACTCGAGGCGGCGGCGAAATCCCGGGAGGCGAAGGAGCGTCTTGGGCTCCAAGGTCTCGACTGCGAAGAGCCGAATCAGGCCGACCATCGAACGGATCTTGAGGGGAAGTCGGTCCCCCGCGGAGAGGTGGAGGACGTCGTAGAAAAATCCGTCCTCATTGTTCCAGAGCGCTGTTCCACCCGTCTCGTCATGGGTCATCGCGTTGCCGATGTACAGAAAGTGCTCCCAAAACTTGCTCGCAACGTCCTCGTAGGCCGAGTTCTCCTGCGCCAACTCCATTGCAATCGCAAGTAAGTTGAGGGAGTACATCGCCATCCAGCTTGTTCCGTCCGACTGCTCCAGGTGGCCGCCTGTGGGCAGCGGAGCGCTCCGATCAAAGACGCCGATGTTATCAAGACCGCGGCACGTAGCCACCGCGCTCGAGGACCAGGATCCTCTTCCCGGAAGGGGCCATGTGACAGGCCAGCGTTCCTCCACCCGCGCCGCTACCAATGATGATCACGTCGTAGTGTGTTGTCGCTGGCATGGATCGCTCCTCCATTGTTTCGGCTTCCGGTGGGTCAGTTCGCCAGCGAACGCAGCAGCGTTGCCCTGCACGCCCGGGAGTGTCGCGACATGGCCCACGGACGGGTGCGACACCCACGCGTTAGCGAAGAACGCGACGAGGCCGATTCCGGCCAACCCTCCGGCGAACTGCGCGGCAATATATACCGCACGCGGGCAGTGATGAGACCTTTTGCAGCCTGCGAAAGGTTGCGGCTGCTCGCGCCAGAGGCGCCCGGCGCCCATCAGGCGCCGAGGAGGGGGTTTGCGGCGAGCTGGCGGAGCCGCAAACGGCTCGGAGGGAGCCGGCGCCAGCGAGAGCTGGCGGCTTCCGAGAGCCTGGCCCGGAGGCGCACGCGCAGCGTGCGACCGGAGGGGCCGCGTGTCGTTGTTGCCGCCGCCCTCGCTCCACCCTCGCTCCGCTCGGAGGC
>SXIK01000113.1 GCA_005772855.1 Planctomycetia bacterium
CATTTTCCCTTTCCTGTTTTTCGATCGACCGGCACCTATTCACTGAAGCCCGAGAATCGTCTCCTGGCAGCGCCGGCTGTCGGGTGCGCTCTGCTGCGACCGCCGGGTGGTGCCCCGACGCATCGCCCGCGGAGACCGTGCAAGGTGGCGCAGCCTGCGGGCTCGCCTTGCCGACCGGGGTGGCCGCTGGTGATGCCACCCCGGTTTTTGAAGGCCCCTTGAAAAGAAGGAAGTGCCCCTGTACATACCCGACCGTCTCTCCGCTCGTGGCGACTGGCTCGCGACCGCGTTTGCGATTCTCAGCCCGACTTGCGCCACCGTGCTCGGCAGCTCGGGGAACGCCGTTGCGCTGGGGATCTTTTTCTGGACCCTCGGTGCTGCTTGCCCCCTGGCCTGGATCCTGAGCGAGCGACGGACCTCCAGCCGGCGAGCGCACATCCTCAACGCCGGCTGCATCGCCGAGGACGGGAAGGAAGGTGACTCGCGTGACTGAGGCCGCGACCGCATCCGCATCCAAATCTGGCACCCCGAGCGATCTCAAGCTCCGGCTCGAGCGTCTCGAGGAGGAAGTGCGCAAGCTCTCCCACATAGTGCGTGGTAACGGAGGGAGCGGCCTGCGGACGCAGACAGAGCTTCTCCAGGCCCACGTCGAAGGGCTCCAATCGCAGTGGAAATGGATCGTCGGCGTGCTCACGGCCATGGCGGTGGCCGTGGCTCAGGCGTCGCTGAGGCGTTGAGGAGACGGGGAATTGAGGAAGAGAACGATGCAAATCGGGATGGGCCGAACAAGAAATGTAGTAACGACGTCGACGCTGCTCGCGATTCTCGTCTGCGGCTGTCTCGGGCCCGTGATCGAGCGGCACGTGACCTACCAGGCCACGTGCGCCCGGCGATTCACGCAGCTCGTGAAGCAGGGTCAAACGACCCGCCAGGAGGAACAAGAATACATCCAGGCCAACGAGCGCGCCTGGGAGGTTTTGTGCGAGGCGATGGGATTGAAGACGGCCGGATTGATGTCGGCCGGATTGATGTCGAGCGTTCAAGTCACCGAGACCCACACAAGCTGCAAGCAAGAGGAGGCAGGACATGAAAGCCGAAGCGAGTCGGAGCCGGGCCCGGCAAAAGGTCGCGCGCCTCGTTGATCGCGCGTGGGATCGAGTCGCCAGGTACGCCGCGCGCCACCCCGAGGAGGCCTGGCGCGCGCAGGCCGTGGGCGAGGCCCTCGAGGCCGTCGAGAAGCGCAGCGATCTCCTGGGCGATCTCGCCGGCGACGTCCTGGCGGGTGCGCTCGCGGCCTGGCTCAAGGGTGCGGACGAGGCCGCCCTGCGCTATCTCGAGGAGGCTTCCGCACGCGAGGTCATCGATGCCGTCCAGCGTGGCACGAGGGCCCTGGAAGAGGAGACGCACCGCCGTCAGGCGCAGAAGGAGGCGATCCTGTCGCTGGCGAAGGACCTCGGACAAATCGGCGTGAAGCTGCTGGTGGGGGCGTTGTTGGCGGTGTGAGGTGGGGGGGAGGAATATTGCGATCCTGGTAGCAATCGGGGGGCAATGCGGAGCGGTTCCGGGAGGTGCTCGGCGTTGCCGAGGGCACGAAGGAGGACAAGGAGAGCTGGAAGAGCTTTCTGCGGCACTTGAAGGACCGCGGCCTCAAATGAGTACGCTGCGTGACCTCCGACAAATGCCTGGGCCTGGTCGAGAGCCTCGGAGAGTTCTATCCGGAAAGAGTGGGCGCCTCCCTGTTTGTGCGCTCGGCCGGCGCGCGGCCCGCCGGCAAGCGAAGGACGCTATCCCAGCACCGAGGCCGCCTGGATCGACCCTCCGCCTCCGGATGATGGCTACGGGGAGGACTTGAGCGGGGAGGACTGATCGCCCGGCCGCCTCACGACGCCAACTGACGTTGCCAAGTGTGACGGCCCCCAAGCCCCCTCCATGCCCGGAGCGTGACAAATCCACTTGTCACTTGGCGCCTCAGCAATCCGGTAAACCCTCGAGTGTCTACCGGATTGCTAAAACTTCCTTCCCGCGACGACAAGACTCCCTTCCACGCCCGGCCCAGCCCCCAAAAACCCTCTGGACTCCGTGGAAGCCTGGGCGAGAACGCCTATGTGTACCTCTTTCTTGCGGCGTACTGATCGGCGCCGGGATCCTGGACGCGAATCGCTCACGCCTCCGGCAACTTCCACGGATCCCGACGGGGGTTGTCGAGCCACTTGTTGGCTTCGTCGTCGCCCAGAAAAGTCCACGCCCGGGGATCCCAGCGCAGCTTGCGGTGATTCCAGTAGGCGAGGTTCCCAAGGTGAACGATGGTCACCGTGCGGGCACCCGCCTCGACGTCGGCGACGGGGCGCTCTCGCGAACGAATGCAGTCGATCCAGTTGCGATGGTGACCGCGGGATTCGAAGAGGTGCAGTTCGTCCTTGCCAATGGGCTCCTGGGCCAGCGACTCGGGCTCGCTCTTCAGGATGCCGCGGTCGATGTGGAGCGTGCCCCTGTCACCGACGAAGAAGCAGCCGCTGGGGCCGCCGTGGGTCATTTCAATGCCATTGGCGTAGCGGTACTTGACACCGCCAGTAGCTTTCGGATCCTCGGGCGGCGTGATCTCCACTGGGCCGGATTCATCCATCCCCAGCGCCCACTGCGCGATGTCATAGTGGTGAGCCCCCATGTCCGTATGGCCGCCGCCGGAGTATTCACGGTAAGCGCGCCAGTTGGGAAAATGGTTGTGCATTCCACGGGGGCTCAGGGCCGAGTGGTACGGGCGCATCGGTGCGGCCCCCAACCACAGGTTCCAGTCGAGACCTGGCTCCATGGCTTCTTCGGGCAAATCGCACCACTGGCTGGGCCCGCCGACGCCCACGGTCACTGACTTGATCTTGCCCAGACGGCCGCTGCGCACAATTTCGCAAGCATAACGGAACTGACCAAAAATGCTCGATCGCTGCTGGCTTCCCGTCTGCACGACGCGCTTGTGCTTGCGAGCGGCATCGATACAGCGTTTGGCTTCGGCACTGGTGAGCGTCAGTGGTTTCTCGCAGTAGACATCCTTCCCGGCCTTGCAGGCCTCGATGATGGGAATGGCGTGCCAGTGATCCGGCGTGGCGATGCAGACGGCATCTATGTCCTTGCGAGCGAGCAACTCACGGAAGTCGATGTACGCGTCACAAACCTTGTAGCTCGTTTCCTTCGAGTACGCCTCCGCGACGCGACGCTTGGCTTGCTCGCGGCGTGTCGTGTCGACGTCGCAAACGGCCAGCGCTTGCACGTCAGGCATCTTGAGCAGCTCTGGCAGGTGGTAAGCCTTCGCCATTATTCCCGTGCCGATGAAGCCCACCGTGATGCGCTCGCTCGGAGCGGCGCGACCGCCAAGGCCAAGTGCCGTCGCGGGAGCGATTGCTGGTGCTGCCAGTGTGGCCACTGCGGCCTTGAGGAAGCTCCGACGCTGGATACGCGGCGTGGTTTTCATGAATCACCTTCCGAAGATCAAGTTTACGAGGTGGAAATCGCCTGCGAGCGCGGAGAGTATACGCAGGAAGGTATCTTCCTGACTACCCACGGAGCTCATTGCCATGCCAAGTACGCCACGCGCGGTGCTAGTCCACCGACTTTGAACACCGAACCAAACCCCTAAACGCTCAGACTGCCTTGGGTATTACTACTACCAAAAGCGCTGGGAAAGTTCCAGATCGAAGAACGTCGATGGCGCTCCGTCCCAGTCGGGGCAAAGTATCGCACTCGTCGCACTGGCGTGCCGGTTCGCCGTTACGCAGCCCGCTTGATTTCTACAACCGGCAAGCACCTCCGGTGGTCGCGAAAGCTCACCGCAAGAGTGAGCGGTTGATCTCGAGCGATCTTGATCGGTTCCGGAGGCGCTCTTGTTTTCCCCTCGTAGAATTCGTCGGGCGTCCGTCCATCCAAACCTTGGTGAGGGCGGTGGCCATTGAACCAGTCCTGGTAGAGCGCCAGCTCACGTTTGAGCTGAGCCTCATCGAGCGGCACGAAGATTCGCCGCAGCCACTCGTCCTTCAGCGATCGAATGAACCGCTCGACGATCGCAGTGGCACGCAGGCTGCCAGCCGAGGCGTAGCGGGCGCGTATACCACGGCGACGGCACCAGCGGCGAAAGCTGCGGCAGTCAAACTGCCGGCCTTTATCCTTGACGATATATCGCGGCCTCGCCTTCGCCGCTTTCGTCAATCGAGCCAGGAGGCGTTGAATGTCGCGCGATTTGGGCTCCACGCGCCAAGCCTCGAAGGCCATTACCCGCCGGGAATGGTGATCGATGACGCAAGCGACCCACCAGCAAAATGGCCAAAGCTGAAGCACGGAGAATGGAAACCACGATGTCCAGAAACCTGCTCTCGTCGGCACCAGCGTCAAATCCACTTGCCAGGTGTGGTTCGGATATTCAGCCTTGACTGGCTTGGACGTGCCACTTGTCGTTGTAGCCTCGTTGCCGGCAGCAGTCTCGTCAGGTTCCGGCCGATCGCGATCACGTTCTTTGAGGATCCGCGCCACGGTGCTGATCCCAAGAGCAAGTCCCGCCCTGGCCGGCGTCTGGGCGATCCGCTTCTTTCCCATGGTGGGACAGAGGGCCTTGAGGCGCTTGACCAAGTAGCGGACGAAGTCAGGGAAGCGGTTTACGGGCTCGGGGGTTTGGAGAAGCGCTGCTTCCCCTTCGTCGTCGATGCGCTTCATCCACCCGGCGACGGTAGCAGGCTGGAGATGGAATCGCCGAGCCGTCTGGCGGAGCGACCAACTTCGGGCCGCTCTGAGCTCAAGGATCGCCAGGCGCTCTGCCGGCTGATAGTACGGCCTGTGGCGCGCAGGGACGCGAGCCATTCGAACGTCCTTCAGCTTGAGTTCCTGCTCGAGGAGGGCGATCTCCTGGCGTGCTTGGTCAAGCTCCGATCGAAGGGAGTGACGTCGAGATCTGGCCGCGGTGAGCGCCATGCTGGCCAAGGAGATCACTTGCAGGATGGTGCTCTTCACTTTCTTGGACC
>SXIK01000114.1 GCA_005772855.1 Planctomycetia bacterium
AGCGTGGCCATGCTTCTCAAGCGCACCCCCGTGCAAGTCCTTGGGGTCAACATTGGCGGCTGGGACACCCACACGGACCAGGGCTCGACCAACGGTCCTCACGGTGACCTCCTCAGGGCGGTTGCCGACGGCTTCAAGGCTCTCTATCTGGACCTGCAAGAACAGTGGCAAGACCTCGTGATCGTCACCTTGACTGAATTCGGGCGCACATCAATCGAGAACGACAGTCTGGGGACCGACCACGCCTACGCCTGCGTCTCCTTCGTGGCCGGCGGCGGCGTCAGGGGGGGCGTATACAACTGTGGTCCGGGGACGTGGGCGCCAGGCGACCTGTTCAGCCAGGACAGCCGTTACGTGCGCCACAGGACCGACTACCGCGCTGTTTTCGCAGAAATCTTCATGAAGCACTTCGGCGACGACCGGGCCCTCCTCAACGAGGTCATTCCCGGCTATGACGCGGCAGCGGCAGCGAGCCCGGGGGACTTCCAATTCCTGAACTTCATGGCATGAGCAGGTCGCCCCGAATTCAGCGGGCGCTCCAGGCGCCCGGGACAATCCTCGGGTTGCAGCCTCACTTGCCGTGGCCACGGAGGCGCTCACAACGCCAAGCGGTCCTCCAGGATCGCTGTCGTCGAGATCCCGGGCAGTTGCGAGACAAATGCCACACGCCCACCCCAACCCTCGACGAGCTCACGCCCCACGACGACGCCTTCCTTGTACTCGGCTCCTTTCACGAGCACATCGGGCTTCAAGGCCTCCAGTAGCGGGATCGGCGTATCCTCATCGAAGCTTGTGACGTAGTCGACGCAGGAGAGGCTCGCAATCATGAACATACGCTCCTCCTCGCGAATCTTTGGGCGCCTGGGTCCTTTTAGACGCTTCACGCTGGCGTCCGAATTGATCGCGACCACGAGGACATCGCCTTCCCTCGAAGCCCCATGAAGGAGTTGGTGGTGACCGGGGTGGAGAAGGTCAAAACAACCGTTCGTGAAGACGATTTTCTTGCCGGACTCCCTGGCGGCCTGGATCAAGGGAATGAGCTCGTCTCGTTTGCGAACTTTTGAGACCCCGGGATGCCCCTCGTAGCGCAGCTCCTGAAGGATCTCTTCCCGGCCAATCGGGGTTACACCCATCTTGCGGATCTCGATACCCGCAGCCACATTCGAGAGCTCCACGGCCTGCGCCAGTTTCCCCCCGGAGGCGACGACAAGCCCCAACACGCTCAAGACCATGTCGCCGGCCCCCGTCACATCGGCAACCACGCGGGCCTGGGTGGGGAAGTGCGAGCCTCCGCCTCCGCGCTCCTCCAGATAAATCCCTTCGGAGTCCATCGTCAGGGCGATCGAGTCAATCTCCAGCTCCTCGAGAAGTTTCCTCGAGGCACGGGCGCACCCGGCAAGATCCTCGCACGGCAGACCACTCGCCCGGCTCGCCTCGTACCGGTTTGGGCAGATGAGGTTGCAACCCCGGTAGAGTGAATAGTCCTCTCTGAGCGCAGGGTCGACGAGGAAGGGGACCCGGGGAGCAGCCTCGCGCATTGCTGCCAGCAGGCTCCCAGAGATGAGGCCCTTGTGGTAATCGGAAACGAGCACCACATCAAACTCGTGGGCCTGGGCCCGGAACCTTTCCAGGATCATCGCGAGAGTCTTCGGCTGAATGGGCTTCTTGACCTCCTCGTCGACGCGAAGTATCTGCTGCATGGCACGGTTCGCGTGCTGCACGTAGCCGATCAGTCGGGCCTTCAAGGTTGTCGGCCTTCCCGCCTCAACCACAACGCCATCCATGCGCGCGCCGTGCGCCTCGAGCATTCGGACCAGCCGCTCGCCGGCCGAGTCATCGCCCCGGACGCTGAAGAATCGGACGTCCGCCTTCAGAACGGCAAGGTTCGTCACGACGCTGCCAGCGCCTCCGGCCCGATGCTCTCGCCGAGCCACGCGCAAGACGGGCACAGGCCCTTCGGGGGAGATCCGCTCCACCTCGCCCCAGACGTACTCGTCCACCATCGAGTCCCCCAGGACGGCAATCCGGGGCCGGCCAATTCCAGAAAGTAACTCCTCGAGATCAAGACGCATGGGGCCTACTCTCAAGCGCCCGGCGAAGGGCAGCGCGGTAAACATCGTCGCCAGCGCAAATCATGGCTGCAATTCTCAAGTGTTTCCAGGCAGCGGTCGCCTCATCGTGTGGAATCTTTACGGCATCCTTCTGCGTCATGACAACCTCGACCGCAGCGCATTTTAGCATCCGCTGGTGCAGGGTGGCGATATCCTGGCGGGAGTACGCATGGTGATCGCGGAATCGCACAAAGGCGCGGACATCGAGCCCAAGCCCAACGATTTGCCTTCGAAAGGCCTCTGGATTCCCGATTCCACAAAAAGCGAGAACGGCGCGTCCGGAAAGCGACTCGAGGGAAGCTCTCTTCCCGTCAATCCCAACCCACTCGATGGGCCGGGTCGAAAGCTGCACTTGCGGGATCGCCGGGAAACGGCACCGGAGGTAAGAACGAAGCGTGGAGAGCGTGCGCGGTTCGACCTGGTCGCAACGCGTGATCCCAAACAAGGTGGCGTGACACAGGGCTCCCAGAGGCTCGCGCAGAAGCCCCGCCGGGAGAACACGTCCAAAGCCAAACGGCGCCAGTGCGTCGATGAGAACAATGTCCGCGTCGCGCTTCAGGCGCACGTGCTGGAAGCCGTCGTCGAGAATGAGGACGTCGGCGCCCTGGCGAATAGCCTCGCGACCCAGGACGACTCGCTGCTTTCCCTGAAGGTGCGGCACTTGCGGCAAGTTCGCCCGGAGCACGAGGTACTCATCGTTGTGTAAAAAACCGCCGCTACTTCGGGACCTCGTGGCGCCGTATCCCCGGCTCAGGATGGCGGGTTTTCGGCCCAACTGAAGGAGATCCCGCGCCACCAGCTCGACCACAGGGGTTTTGCCCGTTCCGCCACACGTTATGTTGCCAATCGACAGAACGGGCTTGTCGAGCTTTTCTGCATGGGCCGCGCGCCAGCGCCTTCCAAGAAGTGCCGCGGCCCCGTAAACCCACGAAAACGGAAGGAGAGTTTTCGCCAGTGGCCCCTCGAGGAGAGTTGTTGGGAAGTGAGGGTTGATTCTCATTCGTTCGCCGCGCTCAAGGCTCCAAGGGCCCGAGCAACAGAGCGGCGTATGGCTCGCGGAAGGCTTTCGCTTGTCTGCGCTCGGCCCTCCCGCTGTTCGCAGGTAAAGGTCCCGCTGTACAGAAGCTCCGCCGTCGGCACCCGGCGCATCTCGAGCCGATAGCGCAGGGCGAAACTCGCGAAGTTGCTCGTCTCATGGGCTTGCCAGGACTCGACGGAGGCGAGCACAGCCGCTTGAAACGCGGGCCTGTCGGCGCCATCGAGGAGTGGCTTCCCGGGGTCGAAGGGCAGCGGCTCCTTCACCTCGGCAATGACGTACCCCGCCTTGAGCAATGCCTCCTCGATCGCGCCGCGGAGAAGCTCCAGCACATTGTAGCTCTCGACGCCGACGATGGTACGTTGGAGAGGGCCGCCAAAGGTAACCCTGCCCAGATCGGCGATGGTCTCATTCTTCACACTCAGCACCGCAATGTCCCGCGGTTTTAACTGCCGATACTCCGGGTGAATCGATCCTCCCGCAGCACAGCCGGCGGCGTGAAGGGCCAGGAAGGAGAACGCGTGGGCGGCGATGACGTGTAGCTGACGGCACATGAGAGCGATGGGTGTACCCGTCGCGGGGCCTCAAGTCAACGGGCTGCGGCGGAAGCTGCCCACCCGTTGCGATCCTGTGATATCCTCTCTGCTCATGGACGGTACCCTTGAAGACCTCTCGAACCGATTTGCGGGAGCAATCTTGGGCGCGGCCGTGGCCGACGCCCTGGCGCTCCCTTACCGGCACTATTCGCGCTCCTTTCTGCGATCGATCGCCGGGCCTCTGACGCGGGACTTTGCCGAGCCCACGGGCTTTCGACACCCCCACGGCCAGTACTCCGACGATACACAGGAGGCCCTGGCAGTCACTGCGTCGATTGTCGAAACCGGTGATGTATCCGCAGAGGCCATCGCCCATCATCTCATACCCCTGGCACGCGACCACTTGCTGATTGACCGGGACCCCGGCACCGCAGAGGCCTTGGCGCGTTTGTCGACAAGTGACGGGTCTCAATCCGGAAATCCGCCCGGGTTCGCGGAAATTGCACCGGCAAGCCGTGCGCTTCCGATTGCGATCTGGCGACATCGAGACAAGGAGGCCCTGGAAGCTGACGTTGTGCTCTCCACCCGGATAACGCATTGCGATTCCCGATCCATCGCCAGCGCACTTGCCTTCGCCGCGGCGGTCGCAAGCAATCTTCAGACGGAGGAGCTGATCCTTGGCGTGTTCATTGACCGGGTCGCCGGGGCCGCCAGCAAGTACGACCCAATCCTCGCCGAGGCAATCACCGACTTCCCCCGCACGTTGAGCCTCTCCGAGAGCCGTGCGCTACGCCACTTCGAGACCCTGGCACCCGACGATCGGTACCTTCCATCCCAGGACGGCCTCGGCATGTATTCAATTCCCTCGATCCTGGTGGCGATGTACTACTTCTTGCGCGCCCCGTACCGTTACGAGCGCGTGGTGGAAAGCTGCCTGCGCGTGGGCGGAGAGATCAACACTCCGGCATTCCTGGCGGGAGGAATGAGCGGAGCTCTGCTCGGCGAATCGGAAATCCCGTCTTCTCTCGGTTGCGGAATCGTCGACTCCCAGGAAATTCGCCGCGCCTGCCGGGACCTCTTCGAAGCCTTCGTGCGGAGGAACCCCACGTGAATGTTTTTGGCCGCGTGCAAACTCGAAAGATCGTCGCCCCCCTGATCGCAATCGGAGGAGACGCCCCGCCCCTCATTATTGCCGGCCCCGACACACTGGAGAGCGACGCCCTTGTGCTGGAAGTCGCCCGTGCGCTCTCGGGTATCGCCCAGCGACTCCGACTCTCGGTTGTGTTCAAGGGCTCCTACGACAAGGCAAACAGGTCCTCTCACAAGTCCTATCGTGGTCCCGGAATCAAGCGTGGGATCGAGCTTCTCCGTCAAGTGCGAGAGGAGACCGGTCTCCCGGTCACCTCCGACGTTCACTCGGTGGAGGAGGTAGAGAAGGCTTCGCCCCACCTCGACATCGTTCAAATCCCCGCCTTCCTCTGTCGCCAGAACGACCTTCTCGTCGCTGCTGGACAGACGGGGAAGATCGTGAACGTGAAGAAGGGGCAGTTCCTGCCGCCCTCTGCCGTCGGGCTTCGTGTGCTGGCCGCCACGGGCCCACGGACCCCAGGTGTGATCGTCACGGAGCGAGGGACGACCTTCGGCCACGGAGATCTGCTCAACGACTTCCGCGGGGTCGTGGCAATTCGATCAGCCGGAACACCAGTGATCTATGATGCAAGCCACAGCGTGCAGAGGCCCGGAGGCCTCGGCGATCGCAGTGGCGGCGACCGGGAGCTCATCCCCCACCTCGCGCGGGCGGCTGCTGGCGTCGGCTGTGACGGATTCTTCTTCGAAGTGCACCCCCGGCCCGACGACGCCCTTTGCGACGGCCCCAACGCCTTGCCACTCGACCAGCTCGAACCGCTGCTGGAGGACTTGCTGGCAATCGACAGGATCTCCCGCCAGCACCGGATAGGCTCCGCGCGGCCATGATTGGGATATCTTGACCCAGACTCCCCCACCATCGGCGCCGGAGGCGCCCGGCGCTTATCGAGCGCCGAGGAGGGGGAGGTCTTCCTCCGCCGCAAGGAGTATGGTGTCGTGCAGGTGAGCGTCATTATCCCAGCCTTCAACGAGGAAGCCTCGATCAATTTCGTGCTTGCGGCAGTCCCTCCGGGCCTCGTGAGCGAGGTCATCGTGGTCGACAACGCCAGCACAGACGCCACAGGGGATGCGGCCCGGAAGCACGGGGCGAGGGTCGTTCGGGAGGAGCAGAGGGGCTACGGCGCGGCATGCCTGCGGGGCATCACCGAGCTCGCTCACGACACGGAGTGCGTCGTCTTCCTCGACGGCGATTTCAGCGACCACCCCGAGGAGATGGCTCTCCTTGTCGAGCCCATTCAGCAGGGCGAGGCCGACCTGGTGATCGGCAGCCGCATGTTGGGCGCTCGCGAGCCCGGGGCGCTCCTGCCGCAGGCGTACTTTGGCAACAAGCTTGCTTGCTTCCTCATCCGTCACCTCTGGGGTCACCCCTACACCGATCTTGGCCCTTTTCGCGCTATCCGCAAGAGCTCGCTCGATCGCCTCGGGATGCGCGACACCAATTTCGGCTGGACTGTCGAGATGCAGATCCGGGCAGTCAAGGCGCGGCTCAAGATTCTGGAAAAACCAGTCAGCTACCGTCGGCGTGTCGGCGTCTCAAAAATCACCGGAACCTTCTCGGGGACACTCAGGGCCGGCTGGAAAATTCTCTACACGATTACCAAGCTGCTACTGTCCCGGACCTAGCGACTCGAGCTTCCCGAGGATTCGTTCACGAAGCCTGGGCGGGAAGTCCTGCCACAGCGGCCGTGAGGAGTCCGACGAGAGAAAGGCGTGCCAGCTCGATCGAATTCGCTCGATCCGCTCCGACGCCTGTGCCTCGGAAAATTGCCGGATGGTCCAGCGAAGGTTTCGCCATCGCCCCAACAGACCTGAATCGGCTGCGAGGAGAGCCTCGAGCTCCTTCAATGTCGCCAGTGAATCCTGCAAGTCAGACTTCGAGAACCTCGCTCTGAGGGCAGAACGCAAGCTCAGGGATGTCTTGAAGGCAGCGAGCGACATGGACACGTCGCCCAGAGCCTCTC
>SXIK01000115.1 GCA_005772855.1 Planctomycetia bacterium
CATGTTCGAGCCCATCAGCGCCCGGTTAGCATCGTCGTGCTCGAGGAACGGTATCAACGCGGCCGAGACACCGATCATCTGCTTCGGGGACACGTCCATGAACTCTATCTCTTTCGGATCGACGAGCTTGAAGTCGCCATTGCGCCGTGCAAGCACGAGTTCACCGATAATTTTGCCCGACTTCTCTACATGGATATCGGCCGGAGCTAGCCAGCGATTCTCCTCCTCGTCCGCCCTGAGGAAGGATATTTTCCCTGTCGACTTGCCATTCTTGCACTCGATGTAAGGGGTAATCAAGAATCCATACTGGTCGATCGTGGCGTAGCAAGCAAGACTTGAGATCAACCCAATATTGGTGCCTTCCGGCGTCTCGATCGGGCAAATTCGGCCGTAGTGCGAAATGTGAACATCGCGAACCTCGAAACCGGCTCGCTTCCGGTTCAAACCGCCAGGGCCCAGAGCGCTCAGACGACGCTCGTGCGTGAGCTGGGCCAGTGGGTTCGTCTGGTCGACAACCTGCGACAACTCGCCGCGGCCAAAAAAGAAGTCAATCGCGCTTGAAATTGTCTTCGAGTTGATGACGCTACGCGGCGTGAGGTTCTCCTTCTCCATGATGCTCATGCGCTCCTGAACGGTTCGCTTGAGCTTCAGGAATCCCTTGCGGATTTCCTCGCCGGCGAGCTCATCGATCGTACGGACGCGCCGGTTACCAAGGTGGTCGATATCGTCCACCTCGCCTTCCTTGGCCCTGAGGCGCATGATGTACTGGATGGAGTTGATGATGTCCTCCTTGTGGAGGGTCATCTCCGTCTCGGGAATCGCCTGGCTGAACTTGCGGTTAATGCGGAAACGGCCAACACGACCCAATCGGTATTTGTTCGAGTTGAAGAACTTGTCGTGAAAGAGCTCCTTGGCCTTCGTGATATTGGAAGGATTGCCTGGCCTGAGGCGCTGATAGATTCGTATGAGAGCGTCCTCGTGATTCTTGGAGCCATCTTCACGCAGAGTATTCAGGATCAGTGGATCACGGACTTCGGGGATGACGCGAATCACGCGATCCTTGCCCCCCACCTGACGCTTCTCCTTGTCGTTAAACAAGGACTGCGCGAAGGTCTCGGTGATGATATCTCCGCACTCAAGGAGCACGTCGCCGGAAGCCTCGTCGACAATGTCCTCGGCGGACACCTTGCCCTTCACTTTCGAGATCCACTTGTCGCCCGCGAGCTTGACCTCCTCGACCTTGTAGAAGAGCTCGACCAAGGCACGGTTCGAGGAGAACTCCTCGGCCATCGCCCTGAGGAAGCAAGAACCGGCAAACTTTCCACTCTGATCAATTCGGATCGCGAGCGCATCCTTCTTCGTCACGTTCAGCTCGATCCAGCTCCCTCGCTCCGGAATGATGCGGCAAGAGTGGAGACGTTTCTCGCTCGAGTGCAGCTCCTCGGAGAAGTCGACACCCGGCGAGCGGTGAAGCTGACTGACGATGACGCGCTCGGAGCCGTTGATGATGAACTCACCCCCGCCGACCATGATCGGCAGCTCTCCAAGGTAGACCTCCTCCTCGACGGGCTCCTCCTTCTCGAGACGAACTCGAATCTTGAAGGGCATCCCGTACGTGAGTCGGAGTTGGCGGCACTCCTCCGTTGAGTACCTGGGACGGCCGAGCTCGTAGCCGAGGTAAGTGAGCGTGATTTTCCCGTCATAGCTCTTGATCGGAAAGATCTCGCGGAGGATCGCTTCGAGACCGTCATTTTCCCGATCCGAATAGTGGACGTCCGCCTGCAAGAACTTGTCGTAAGCTTCAATCTGAAGCTTCATCAGGTTTGGGACTTCAAGCGTATCCTGAGACTTGCCGTAGCGGCGTATCGGCAAAGACATTTAAGAGACCTCCCTTGGGGAAAGGCTACCGGGCGGTCCGAGCGTTTTTCAGAAACGCCCAGCCACCGCAACGATCTCTCTCGAATCCAACGAGACGATCTTCGCTCAAGCCCCATCGCGAAACGCCTGCACCGGGGAAGCACGGAGAGAACATATGCTTCCAACTGCCTCGGCGAATGGCTTCAGGCTCGAAGAAGAAAATTCCACACCACACCAGATTGAAAAACCTTGATTCGAAGGCACCGCCCAACCTGCACCCTGGCCTCCTCGTGAGCCGAGTTGCGAAGGGCAAACAACGCATTCGCCAGTACTGAGACAGCTTCCCCTGGAAGGAGGAAGCAAGGTATACGAGCAGTGGGACCAGCAAATGTCTTGCGTTAAGGAGCCTCGGGCGACACAAAAAATGAAACAGGAAAGGAAATCCGGCCAAACGAAAAGCCCTACTTCTAGCCCAGGATGAAGTCCATGTAAAGCGAAATCTTGGAGGGCCTCCTCCACTGGAGGTCAGTAGCTTCCTTTCAGTTCCCACACTCACTTGCTGCCACCTTTGAGCGAAGCCCGGGACCAGGTTCACCGAGCTTTATACTCCTCATAGCCATGAGATTGGACATTCTGGGAAACGCTCACCCGCGCTCGCCGCCGGACACGCCCGGGCTCCGCGAGCACCGGGACGACGAAAAGGGACGCGGGCAGGCGCCACGGTGCGGGGGAGGTCTTCCTCCCCCGCAAGGAGTATCATTCAAGAAAGCGAAGAACCTACCGTTACTTCAGCTCGACAGTAGCGCCAGCATCCTCAAGCTGCTTCTTGAGCTTCGCGGCTTCTTCCTTCGAGACGCCATCCTTGACGGTCTTCGGAGCGCCTTCAACGAGATCCTTCGCCTCTTTCAGGCCGAGGTTCGTGATGGTACGGACCTCCTTGATCACGTTGATTTTCTTGGCGCCACTATCCTTGAGGATGACCGAAAAGGTGGTCTGCTCCTCGGCAGCCGGCGCAGCCGCAGCACCGCCACCACCGCCCCCAACGGCGGCCACAGCTGCAGGCTTGATGCCCTTGGCTTCGAGTGCCTCCTGGAGCGCGAGGAGCTCCATCACATTCAACTGCAGGAAAAGTTCGACGATCTGATTAACTTTCTCAGACATGACAGTGTTACTCCTGGAATCTTTTTCTTTGGCTTTTCTTGGTTCTCAACGTCAACGACTATTCGAGTGCAGCCTCTGGCTACCGGGCACGAAGAAGCTCCGGATCACCCGCCACCTCCCCCACCCTTGTCCTTTTCGAGTGAGTCGTGGTGGGCTCTTGCGCAGCCCGCGAAATGACTCAGGAGGGCCTGGGTAACCGAAGCGAGATGCCCCATCGGCGAAAGGAATAGTCCAAGGACGTTTTGTCTCAGAGTCGCGGCATCCGGCAGAGTCGCCAGATGCTCAACCTCGGCAGAGGAAAGAGTCTTGCCCATAAAGAGACCACCCTTGATGGGGGCAAGGTCCTTGTTCTTCTTCCGCCATGCCACAATGGTCCTTGATGCGGATAGAGCTCCGTCGTCCGAGTAAAGTACGGCCGTGGGCCCCTTGAAGAGATCCTGGAACTCCTTGGGGGCCCCTTGCCCCCCGAAGACCCGCCGTGCAATGCGGTTTTGAACCACGGTCATCTCCGTGCCAACCTTGGCCAGATTGGCTCTAAGATCGCGAGTCAACTCGGAGTTGATCCCCTTGTAATCGATCAGCACGCAGCCCCCGAGCCCCGAGAAGGACTTGTTCAGCTCATTAAGAAGAATCGTTTTTAGCTCTCTTGCCATGGCCTGTCTTACTCAGCTTTCTACGGCTTGCGCGACCGCGAGTTGGATGCCTGGACTCATCGTCGTGGACAGCGTGACCTTGACAAAGTAATTGCCCTTCACCGAAGGATGCCGAAATGTCTTTAAGTGCTCAACAAAGGCCTCTACATTGGCCACCAAGTGCTCCACGGGAAAGCTCTTCTTTCCCAGAACGCAGTGTACATTACCGCCGTCGTCGCTCCGGAACTCAACCTTGCCAGCCTTGAATTCCTTGACGGCCTGCCCAATATTGTCCGTCACCGTGCCGGACTTCGGTGAGGGCATCTTGCCCTGAGGACCCAGTACACGGCCGAGTTTGCCCACATGTCGCATCATTGCGGGGTGTGCGATCGCCACATCGAAGTCGGTCCAACCGTCCAGGATCTTCTTGGCCAAATCCTCGGCGCCTACTTCCATGGCGCCGGCAGCCTTCGCAGCCTTTGCGGCCTCACCCTCGGCAAACACCACGACTTTCATCTCCTTGCCGATGCCATGTGGCAGGGAAAATGCGCCTCTGACGGCGTGGGCGGTGTTCTTTGGGTCGATCCCGAGTTTGACGCTTAGCTCCACCGTCTCGTCAAACTTGGCGCCCTCAAATTTCTTGATGGCGGAGACGGCCTCAGGCACAGCGAGCGCTGCGGCCGGCTTCTTCGCCAGGTTGCGCTCATATTTCTTGGATTTCTTTGTCATTCGGCGAAAACCTCCCCAGGTTCTCTCCCACAGCCTCGAAGCTCCAGAACGGAACCGGACCGTGGTGGTTAATTGTCGCTACAAGTAAAAGACTCTGTTCTTCGGCCTCTACGAGACCTTGACCCCCATGCTCCGACAGGTGCCTGCGATCTGCTGCACAGCACCCTCCAGGTCCCGCGCGTTCAGATCCTTCATTTTTGTCCTGGCGATCTGCTCCAATTGCTCTCGCGTGATACTTCCAACAGTCTCTCGGTTAGGGGTTGCAGAGCCCTTGGCGAGCCCAACAGCCTTACGGATCAAGACGCTCGCAGGTGGCGACTTCAAAATGAAGTCGAAACTGCGATCCACGTAGACCGTCAGCTCGACGGGAATTGTGGTTCCAGCGAACTCCCGTGTGCGCTCGTTGAACTGCTGGACGAACTGGCCAATGTTCACTCCATGCTGGCCGAGTGCCGGACCAACAGGCGGGGCTGGAGTGGCCTGACCACCCGGGAGCTGTAGCTTGACCTTGGCTTTGATTTCTTTCTTTGGAGGAGGCATGGCTTCGTGCTCTATTCAGTTCAGTAAAGTGGACTGCCCAGTTCAAATCTTCTCAACTTGCCAGTACTCGAGATCCACCGGAGTGGCTCGACCAAATATGGTGACGATCACGCGCACCTGCCCCTTCGTCGGGAAAATTTCGTCCACAATCCCGTCGAAGTTTTCGAATGGCCCTTCCTTGATCTTGACTCTGTCCTGCGGCTCCAGATCAATCTTCACATCGGGAGCCTCCTCCTTCGCCTTGAGCGTGTTGAGTATTTTCTCGACATCGGACGCAGACAGAGGGGCTGGCTTCTGGAACGAACCGACGAAGTCCCCGATACCCGAGGTATCCTTGATGAGGTACCAGACGTCATCCGTGAGATCCATTTCGACAATGATGTAGCCTGGATAAAGCTTGCGCTCCTTGAAGCGCTTCTTCCCGCCCTTGATCTCCGAGACACGCTCCGTCGGGACCAACACCGTCGGTACGTGCTCCTGGAGACCCGCAAGCTGGATTTTCTTGACGAGCCCTTCCTTGACGGACTCTTCGCGTCCGCTGACAACCCTCAAAACGTACCATTCCTTGGGCATGTTTGCGTGAGTCTCCAGAATCTTGAGGCGATTAGGGGTTGACAGGAACCGGAACAGGAAC
>SXIK01000116.1 GCA_005772855.1 Planctomycetia bacterium
AATCGAGAGACGAGCAGGCCGGGGTTCCGAAGTTACAATGCGGACAGAAGAGAGTCCTCCAGATTGAAGCCCGCCCGCCACACTCAATGGGGCCTGAGAGCCCTGATCTGGGCTGCTTTCGTCCTGGCGCTGGCGCTGGTGACCTTCAACTGGTTCGTGCCTTGGCTGGGACGGCAAGGGACCCTGAACCGGATCATCGAGGGGATGCTTCAGTCGTCGCTCACGATCCCGGTGCGCATCGAGCACGTCGATTCCCAGCCCATGAGCCAGCTCACCGTGACGAGGCTCCGTTCCGTGAACGCCAGGGCCCAGGAGCGCTTCACCTTCGACACGCGGCTGATCTCAATTCAGTATGATCCCATCGAGCTTCTCGGTGGGCACATCCGGCAGGTGACATTCGAGAGCCCGGAGGTCTTCATCAACCTTGACTCGGAGCTCTCCGGGATCGCGCAAGTACCCTCCCTTCCGGGGGCGGCGGCGTCAGGGTCTGCAGAGGAGCCAGACCAGAATACGCTCCTGCCGTTTACCATCGACACCACCACTCTCGAGCGAGGTACGGTCACGCTCCGACTCAACGGCCGGCAGTTGACCCTCAACAATCTGCGCATCGAGATCTCCAGGCTGGGGCAGCTCCGGGGTGAGACCTTCTTCCTGACCCTGGAAGCCCTGGGGGGAGTTCTGCGGTCATCCGGGGGGCTTGACATGTTGCGCACGCCAGGTGCTCCCACTCGCTACGTGTTCCACGAGACCCGAGTGTGGAGCGACTCGATCGATGTCGCGGAGCTCATCCCGCTGGCTGGCTGCGGGAGCGGCCAACGATTCCTGGCCGAGTCACGTGTTACAGCGTGCCAGGGGAAAACTTGCGCTGGAGGGCATCCTGGAGGGTACCTGGCCCGAAACAGTGACGTTGAAGTTCTCCACCCATGCGAGTGATGTTTCGACCTCGTACGGCGACGACCTGGCGCTGCGAGAGGTCAACCTCGGAGTTCACGTGAACGCCCAGTGCCACGGAGACCTCGAGCGCGTAGCCTTTTCCGTCTCCACGCATGGCGGGGGTCGCGTCGAGGACACTCCCCTTTCAGCAGGGGAGCCGCTGACTGAGGACGGCAGCACCGAGACGGGCCACCTCGACCTCGAGGGCGAGTTTCGCCGGGTCGAGAGCCCGGGCGGCGTGCTCGAGATCACCCCCTCCACGGCTCAGATCGAGGACGTCGGTGAGTTCAAGTTCTCCGGCAAGATCCTGGACGTTCTCGGCTGCGATCCCGGGGTCGACTTCACGGTCGAATTGCCATCTGTCGACGCCCGCGCCCTCCTCTCGAAGCTGCCGTCCAGCCTGAAGGCCGCATGGCCCGTGGAGTTGGCAAGCCACAAGACGGGCGCCGACCTTCACGCCCGCGCTCACCTGACGGGGTCATTGTCGAAACCCAGGGCCGACGGCAGCCTTGAGGCCGTGCAGCTCACGATTCCCTGCCCTCCAGAGGGCGAATGGAAGGGCGACTTCAGCTGCAAGTGGCAGGGACTCACGTTGAATGGCTCGAGCGCCCTCTGGTCGGTGGAACAGCTTCACGGGCCGGCTGGTGGATCGAGGTGACACCCGGCAACTGGGAGAAGAAGAAGGCGGAGCCGAAGAAGAAGTAACCCCCGCACCAGGCAGCGAGCGGCCTGCCCCCCGGCCATCGGAGTACTCGGCCTGAAGATCTCGGCACGGGCTTGACACCTCGGCCTTCTCATGGAAGTTGGGACAGTGTTCCAGGTGCAGTGTCAGAGTATGCTGTACCCATCTTGGACCCGCTTCTTGCGCCTACCTCCGAATCTGGAGCTCTCGGGCTCTTCCGCACGCTCTTTGGTTCCTCGGCCGACCTTCCGTGCGAAGCATTGCTCGAGTGGGTCGCGAGATCGTTTGCGCAAATCCCCTACGAAAATCTGACGAAGATCATGAAGCAAGATCATGAGGGAGCGCCGGAGCGGGCGAGGAGAGCGCCGCTTGAGGTGCTTCAGGATTACAGCGAGTCTGGCGCCGGCGGGACCTGTTTTTCACTGACGGCCACAATGCTTCACATTCTGCGGGCGCTTGGCTTCACGGCCGAGCCGCTCCTCGCTGACCGGCCTTACGGCCAGAATACGCACTGTGCCCTTGCCGTCTGCCTCCGGGGTGTTCCGCACCTCCTCGACCCGGGCTACTTGATCGTGAAGCCGATTCCGATCTCGCTTACCGAGGAGGTGCGAGTCTTGACACCGTTCAACGAGGTCGTGCTGAAGCCGAAGAAAGATCGAGCGAAGCTTGAGCTGTCGACGCTTCAGGAAGGTCGCCGAACCCCCCGGATCATTTTCAAGACCGAACCTGTCGATGCGAGTGAGCTCCTGAGCGCCTGGGACGCTTCGTTTGATTGGGAAATGATGCGCTATCCTCTGCTCACGCGCGTCCTCGGCGGGCAACAGCGCTATCTGCAGGGCAATCGCTTTCAGGTGCGCACGCGGATGAGCGTCGAGACACGGCGGGTCGATGCCGCCGAGCTGCCGACGCTGGTCCAGGAGCAGTTCGGCATTCGCAGGGCATTGACCGCGCGCGCTCTCGAGACGCTTGAGCGCAAGGGAGAGATTCATGCTGGTGCCTTCATCCGCTGACCCCGTCAAACTCATTGCTGCCGTCCTGTGGAGCGATCGATCCGCCCTGGAGGAAGCGCTACGGCGGCTGGAGGTCTTGTGGGGGCGAATTGATCACTTGGGTAGCGATCACCCGTTTGACGCGAGCGACTACTACGAGCCTGAGATGGGGCCGAATCTCGAGAAAAGAGTGATCTCGTTCGAGCCTCTGGTCGCCTCGGAGCGCCTCGCGGACTTCAAGAGAGAGTCCATGTCGATCGAGGAGTTCCTTCAGAGGCCAACGGGACGGTGCGTCAACCTTGACCCGGGCTACCTCGACGTGCACAAGGTTGTGCTCGCCTCGGTCAAGCCCGCTTGCCAGAAGATTCACGTGGGCCGAGGAGTTTATGCCGACATGGTCCTTCGCTACTCCCGGGGCTCGTTCCACCCGTTTGAGTGGACATTTACGGACTACCGTCAGGGTGTCTTCGACGCGAGCCTCATGGAGATCCGTTCACTCTACAAGGTGCAGCTCGCGCGGGCTTCGTCCACGGGCTCTTGCGGCTCATCTCGTAAGGTTTGAGACGGCCTTATCGGCCATGGGTGGTGAACCTTGAGCAAGCCTCGTGCCCGCTCATTGGATCGCGCTAGGCCGCCCCAGGGGAAAATTTGCCAGCCTGGGATGGCTCGTATACACTTCGATATGAAGGTGGGTTGTCTTACGATTCTCGAAGGACCCGATAGCGGCAAGAAGATCTTGCTCAAGGATTTGAGCGTCTTCGAGGCCGGTAGGTCACAGGGAAATCACGTTTGCCTGAAGGACGACACTGTCGCCATGTCCCACTTCAGGGTTTGTCGCAATGGGCAGCAATTTAGCGTCTACGACCTTGGCACAAGGCGCGGCACTTTTGTGGACGGGCAGAAAATAGAGAAAGTCGACCTCAAGGACGGTGCGATTATCGAGGCAGGCGCCCTCCGTCTTCAGTTCAATCTGGTCGATGAGGAGACGCCCGGCCGGCTCGCCTCCTCGGCGCCGGACTCCGATGAAGAGGATGCCCAGTCCTTGAACGGTGGTGTCCTGACAGAGACCCGGGCCTCGAGCCCGAGTCTGGCCGTGGTCGATGGCGAAGACCGGGGCCGCCGATTGCTCCTGGTGGGCAAACAACAATTCAAGATCGGACGGGCGGTTACGAGCGACCTGAAGCTCGTCGACGGCAAGATTTCCCGTGAGCACTGCGTGGTCGAGAGTGTGCGAGATCAGCACATCATCATCGACCTTGAGAGCGCCAATGGCACGATCGTCAACGGTGATCGCGTGAAGAAGACCGTGCTCAAGGAAGGCGATTTCGTGCGGCTTGGGTTCACAATGATCAAGTACGATCGGGTGTGAACGGGCGCGTCGCCGTGGCAAGGCTTTGATGGTGCCTGCTCACCCCCTTGGGTGGTACTTCTTGATGGTCGCGCGAAGGTCCTGGTTGTTGAGGTGGGTGTAGATTTCGGTTGTGTCGATCTTGACATGGCCCAGGATCTCCTGCACGACGCGTAGGTCGGCGCCCCCCTGAATCATGTGAGTCGCGAAGCTGTGCCGGAGCGTGTGGGGCGTGATTTTCCCCGAGAGACCGGCAAGCATTGCGTACTTCTTGAGAAACGCATTGACCACTTCGCGTCCAAGTTGCTTTCCGCCCTTGCTTACAAAGAGGAGGTCTGTGGCTGAGCGACGGACGAGCCTCGGCCGCTCGACTTCAACATATTGTCTGACAGCCTCCATCGCGCGTCTGGAGACGGGGACGATCCGCTCCTTTGAGCCCTTGCCGAAGCAGCGCAGGATGCCCAGATCGGGCCGGAGGCTTTCGACCGTGAGCGTGATGACCTCGCCGACCCTCAGACCCGACGCGTACACGAGCTCAAGGAGCGCCAGATCTCGCAGAGGATGGCGCGAGGGGTGGTCCTCCACCGCTTCGAGGAGTCTCTTCATCTCATCGACCCTGAGGAATGAAGGCAACCGCTCCCACGTGCGAGGGTTTTCGATGTTCCGGGCCGGATTCGAGGAGACGACCCGTTCGCGCACGAGAAATTTGAAGAATGTCCTCAGGGCCGCAAGGCCCCGTCGCACGCTCGTGACGTCGCGACCACGCTGGCGCTCGGAGACGAGGAAGTCAAAAATCTCCTTCTCGCCGACGCGCTCGGGGGTGGAGGAGAGGCCATCCCGAAGGCTGCCGATAAAGAGCTCGCAATCGGACTTGTAGGCGGCCAATGTGTTATTCGAGAGACCCCTCTCGACATCCAGGTGAACCAAGAACGCGCGGAGCAGCGAGGGGATGGTGTGGGACGTGGGGCCCGTCTGCGGCATGCAAGACAGGGTAGAGCCTCCAGCCAGCGATGCAAGGGCGCGAGCAGCATCAGGGGACGGCAGGGAGAAGGTGAGGAAACGAGTCCGAATGCCATGCTATAATCTCGGACTTTACGCGTCAGCCCTGACCGCAGGAACCGCCCCTTGACCACGCCGACGGAAGTCCACTCGCCTCCCACAGAGCGCCAGAGCCCTCTTGCGACAAGGCTTGGGCCGCTAAGGCTCAGGAACCCGCTGCTTTCAGCGTCCGGCTGTTTTGGCTATGGCGAGGAGATGGGCGCCTTCGTTGATCCTGGCGTCTATGGGGCCATTGTGGGTAAGAGCATCAGCAGGCTTCCTCGCAACGGGAACCCGATTCCTCGCGTCTGTGAGACGGCATCGGGGATGCTCAACTCGATCGGCCTGCAAAACCCGGGCATGGATGCCTTCATCTCCAACTACCTACCGAGGATGCGGCATTACGACACGGTCGTGGTCGTCAATATAGTGGGGGACTCGATCGACGAGTACGTGCAAATGGCGGAACGGCTAGATCGGGAGCCTGGCGTGGGGGCCATTGAGCTGAACATCTCCTGCCCCAACTGCGCGGTCGGGGGAATGGAATTTGGAATTGACCCGCAGGCCACGGAGACCCTTGTTCGCAAGGTGCGGGATTGTTTTCGCGGGCCCATCTTTGCCAAGCTCACGCCCAACGTCACAGATATCGTGCCCGTGGCGAAGGCGGCGGAGGCTGGTGGCGCTGATGTGCTCTCATTGATCAACACCTTTGTTGGAATGAGTGTGGATTGGCGTAAGCGAAGGCCGCGGCTGGGTGGTGTCACGGGAGGGCTGTCCGGACCAGCCATTAAACCGCTTGCGCTTCGGCTGGTGTGGCTTGCCTCCCGGGCCTGTCGCATCCCCATCGTGGGCATCGGCGGGATCATGAACGCTGATGATGTGCTCGAGTTTCTGGTCGCGGGCGCTTCGGCTGTCCAGCTCGGCACTGCTCATTTCGTCGAACCCAGGAGCGTTCCGAGAATTCTCGAGGCCCTCGAGCAGGCTGTTCAGGACGAAGGGCTCGATAATATCTCCGACCTCGTCGGTACCTTGAAGACCGACAAGAAGCCAATAACAATTCAAGGCGACGGGTGAGCTGGTGCTGAAACGAGCCCCTGGCGCCGAAATAGAATGCTCCACTGTGGCCCGCGTTTTTCGAGCAGCCCAACGACGGACTCATTACTCATGTTGAACCCCATCGCCGGCATCCATCGCATGCTCCTGAAGGTCTTCGGATCGCGTAACGAGCGTATTGTGAAGACGATCTGGCCACTGGTGAGCAGGATCAACGCTCTCGAGCCAGAAATGAAGAGGCTCTCGGACGAGGCCCTTCAAGGCAAGACAGCGGAGTTCCGGGACCGCCTGGCGAATGGCATCTCGCTCGACGACCTCCTTCCAGAGGCCTTTGCGGCCGTGCGCGAGGTCTCCTTTCGCAACCTCAGGACGTCGAGCGGCACGCCCATGCGGCACTTCGACGTTCAGCTCATTGGCGGAGTCGTCCTCCACAGCGGAAAGATCGCGGAGATGATGACCGGCGAGGGCAAGACCCTTGTGGCGACGCTTCCGGCCTACCTGAACGCGCTCACCGGCCGTGGGGTTCATGTCATCACGGTAAATGACTACCTCGCCCAGCGCGATTGCAACTGGATGTCGCCTGTATTTGGCGCGCTCGGCATGACGGTGGGGGCGATTCAGAGCCAGATGGATCCGGCCGAACGCCAGAAGCAATACGCCTGCGACATCACCTATGGCACCAACA